>JAJTIE010000004.1 GCA_021300195.1 Bacteroidota bacterium
CACCGAGCGCGGTATGCTGATCTACAACACCACCCAGGACCGGGTGCAGGTGTGGAATGGTACCCTCTGGCAGGATGCCGGAGGCAGTTCTGGTCCCTGGATGCAGACTGGTGACAATGTGTACCCGACCGATAACGCAGCATATGTGGGCATCGGCACCACCGATCCGCGTTGGAATCTAGAGGTATTCAATCCTACTAGTACTGACAGCGATGTGTCGCTTACGCTGTATAACAGTAGGACCAATAGAGATGCCATCATTAGGCTGTACACACTGACGGATGACAACGATGCAGCCATCTTTGTTGATGAGTCGGATCAGCAAAAGCTGAAGTTCTCTGCAGGCGTTGTAACCGATCCTACAGCCCTTTCAAGTAGCACGAGGATGACCCTGACCCAGGCGGGTAACCTCGGTATCGGTACCACCGCCCCCCTAGCACGGCTGCATGTAGAAGGACCTAGTGGGAGTACCCTACGTATAGTAGACGGCAACCAGAGCGCTGGCCGGGTACTAACCAGCGATGCCAGCGGGAATGCTACCTGGCAGTCTGCCCCGGTGATTGGGAGCGGCACTGCTGGACGAGTAACCTACTGGCAAGGTACTACCCAGATAGCAAGTTCGGGTATGACCTGGGATAACACCAATGGCCGGCTGGGCATAGGCACCACCGCTCCCACTCAGCTTCTACACCTCCTGAATCCGTCAACGCAGGCACAGGACGCCCTATTACTTATCGAAAATGATCGACCAAGCCACGATGTTGGCTTGGTACTCTTTAGCGAAGTGGGCGGCAATGATGCCAGTGTGTTTCTGGATGCTGCGGACAATGATGCTCTCAAGTTTTCCATGGGCGATAACATGACCCAGCAAAGCACCCGGCGTGGCCAGGCAAGAATGACCCTGACCCAGGCGGGTAACGTAGGCATAGGCACCACAACCGCCCCCCTGGTACGGCTGCATGTAGAGGGGCCTAGTGGGAGTACCCTACGCATAGTAGACGGTAACCAGAGCGATGGCCGGGTACTGACCAGCGATAACAATGGCGTGGCGAAGTGGGCACCCCTACCGAGCCTTACGGGCGGAACCGCCAACCGCATGACCTATTGGAGTAGCGCGAGCCAGCTGAGTAGTACTTCGATTTCCTGGGATGCCACCAACAGCCGGCTCGGTATAGGCACCACAACACCCACTGCAAGCCTTCATATAGCAGGTGCAGGTACCTTTCGCCTGGAGAATGGTGCTGCAGCGAACTTGGTGCTGACCAGCGATGCCAGCGGAAACGCCAGCTGGCAGACCCTGCCCCCCGCCACCCTGAGCGGAGGCACCAACGGCCGCGTAACCTACTGGACGGGCACGGGCACAGTAGCTGCCGGAACAAATTTGGCCTGGGATAATGCAAATAACCGGCTGGGCATAGGCACCACCACACCCTCCGTCGCCCTTGACGTGAAAACCACCACTGGCTTCGTAGCAAATCTGGAGATGTATTCCAACACAACGAGTGCCGTGTTAAGTATTGGGAGCTCAGTTGGTTCTTCCCCGGGTAATTTTAATGCCCTCCCCTCTGGTTCGGTCTTAGGTACAATTAACCTCCGGGGCACAAATGGAACTGCTTTTCGAATAGGCGCGGCCATAACTAGCCAGGCAGAAGAAGGCTGGACTGCAAGCCGAAATGGTGCCAGTCTTCGCTTTCAGACCACAGAAAATACTACCAACGCACTCCAAACCCGAATGACCATTAACCATGACGGCAATGTGGGCATAGGCACCACCGATCCGACATGGAAACTGGATATAAGGAACCCAACAGCAACCAATGACGATGTTTGTATGGGCCTGTGGAATGATAGAGCCAACCGGGATGCCATCATTCGCCTGCACACCCTTGCTGGAGCCGAGGATGTTGGCATCTTTCTGGATGAGACCGATGGGCGAAAGTTGAAGTTTGCATTGGGCGACGTAGCCACCGACGCAAATCTCCAGAATAACACTCGTATTACCATTACACAGACTGGCCGGGTGGGCATAGGCACCACTGACCCACGTGTGCCCCTGGATGTGCAGGGGTTTAATGATCTAACTGGTAACTTCGCGTTCTATGCAAGAGTCATTACTCCTGGCCCTACCTTAGGCGACCCATTTACCGGGGAGGCCAGCGGTCTAGTCCCTGTGGGCATCCGCTCCAATTCGCGCATCTGGGCTGTGGAGTTTAATGCTACCTCCGACGCGCGGGTAAAGCGCATACTGGCCCGCCCGGAGCCGCAGCAGCAGCTGGCCGAGCTGCGCAGGCTGCAGGTAACCCAATACAAATACCTGGATAGCCTGCAGCATGGCACCGCGCCCAAAACCGGCTTTATCGCCCAGGAGGTGGAGCAGGTGCTGCCCGATGCCGTGCACCGGAATACGGACTATATCCCCAACGTGATGCAGTATGTAGCCCAGGTGGCCCCTACGCCCGATAGTACGGGCATCGCCTTCCGCCTGGCCCCTGGCCACGGCCTGCAGGCCGGAGACCGGGTGCGCATCTATGCTAAGGCGGGCACGCAAACGCCGCTGGTAACTGCCGTAGATGGCGCACATGTAACGGTGGAGAAATGGGATGGAGACTTGACTGAGGGCCTATTTGTGTACGGTAAGGAGGTGAACGACTTTCGTACCATCGACTACGACCGCCTCTTTACCGCCGGCATAGGCGCCATACAGGCCCTGGACCACCAGCAGCAGCGCACCACCACCCGCCTGGATAAGCTGGAGACGGCCCAGGCGGCAGGCAGCGCCGAGCTGAAGGCCCTGCTACAGCAGCTGCTGGAGCAAAACCAGGCTCTGCGCCAGGAGGTGGAGGCCCTCAAGACCCAGAGCCGTACGGCCGAGTGCTAGCCGCCCGGGCGGAATGCGGAGGTAGCCCCCGCTGTAGGGCTGGGGGGGCAGCAGTTCAGTCGGCACTGGTGCGCCTGGGTGTGTGCCTGGCCCCCGGTGGGGTGGGGTAGGCCAGGGGCTAAGTGTCTCTGTCTGTGTGGGATCCGTTCGTAGCGGGTGGTAGGTACCCTTGGGCGCGTTTCAGGCTTTTCTCCCCGTATTTACTCTTTATCAGGTCTAGCGCCCGTATCAGTTTTTGTTCCCTGGGGTGGTCTTCAAACAGGCTTAAGGGACGGCCCCCCGCCTGTAGCTCCGTCAGGCGTATGCCTATCAGTCGATAGGGCGTTCCATCCCGGTACAGGTGGTGAAACAGGCCCCGCGCTATGGGGATAAAGTCCTGCTCGCTATCCGATAGCGGAATGCGCCGCTGCAGGCCATAGGTAGTAAAGTTGCTGTGCCGCAGCTTTAGCCCTACACAGCCGGCCACCAGGCCCAGCCTGCGCAGCTCGTACGCACTCTTTTCGGCCAGGCGCATCAGCCGGGCCTCTAGCTGCCGTCGGTCTTGCACATCCTCCAGAAAAGTACGTTCGTGGCCCAGGCTCTTGCGTACCCGCGTGCCGCCCACGCTGCTGCTACCCAGGCCCTGTGCCCTGCGCCACAGGTAGCGGCCTGCCTTTCCCAGCTTCTGCTCCAGCTGGGCCTCTGTTTGCTGCTGCACGTCTCGCAGGGTGTATAGGCCCAGCGCCGTTAGCCGCACCAGGGTTTGCTTGCCCACCATAGGTACCTCGGCTACTGGCCGGGGGGCCAGCCAGGCCAGCTCGGTGCCTGGCCGTACCCACAGTTCGCCATTGGGCTTGGCCGCATTAGTAGCCATCTTGGCCAGCGTACGGGTGCGGCCCATGCCCATGCTGATGGGTAGGCCAGTCTCCAGCTGTATGCGCCTGCGTAGCCGCTGGGCAAAGGGCCAGGCACCCCCGGCATAGCGGTCTAGCCCGCTCAGGTCGCAGTAAAACTCATCTATGCTCGCCACCTCATATACCGGCACTTCCTCGGCTATGATGCTGCGCACCAGCCTGCTGTGCTGCCCGTAGGCCTGGGGGTCTCCGGGCAGGAAGATGGCCTGTGGGCACAGCCGCTGCGCCCTGCTGCCCGGCATGGGTGCGTGTATCCCCAGGGCGCGTGCCTCATAGCTGGCACTTACCACCACCCCCCTGCGGCCCAGCCCGCCCACTACCACCGCTTGCCCTTTCAGGCTCGGGTTCTTCAGTATCTCTACCGACACAAAGAAGGAATCCAGGTCCAGGTGCAGGACGCAGGGTAGGGCCTTCGCATGATACGCCATAGCGAAAGTTACACCCGGACGTGCCCTTGCACAAGACAAAATAGGGCCTTCGGCACCCCATTACCCCGTCAGGCCATACAGCAGGGCGTATAGCACAATGCTGAGGGATGGGTAGCCTGCTGTGATGACAAAATACCGGAGGCTTCGTTCCTCAAAGGCACAGTTCATCCCCACCATCAGGGCATGGAAGATGGCCACCGGGGGGCCTACTAGCATGGCCCCTATCCAGCCCTCTACCCGATACATGGCAAACAGCAGGGTGAGCAGCCCGAAGGTAAGTAGCCCAAACAGCAGGGCTTTTTTCAGGGCTGCCAGGGCTGCCTCTCGGCCCACATCTGCGGGTTTCATACCGGCCTCTTGCATCCACACGGCCCCAAACAGCTTGCTATACCACAGGAAGCCCAGCAGCTGGTGCAGTACGATGCCGATAGGCAGGGCCAGCCAGGGCACCTGGGTGGCACTGTGCGAAATCCACTTGTAGTGAAATTCCGTCAGCCGGTCGGCCCCGATTACGTAGTAGTATTGCACGGCATTGCCCAGGGCCAGTGCTAGCAGGATAATAAAAACATAGCCCACGTTTATCCACCACAGCCGGGCAGGTTTTCGCTCATAGGCATAGTTGGTAGCTACCAGGTTGCCATGGATCAGGGTGAGCACCAGGGCCACAATGCCCAGGTTCAGGGCAGTGGGCCGCATCATATCGGGCTGCAAGATCACCCCCAGGTGAAGGAGTGCGGCCAGCATAGCCAGTGCCCCCAGTATACGGCTCTTTGGCTGGAAGGAATATCCACCGGGCCTGCTTGCCAGGCCCGTATCCACCAGCCAGGCCCGCCCAAACAGGCCACCGGGGCTATACCACAGGATGCCCACTAGAAAATAAAGCACAAAGGCTGCGAAGATAGCCGGGTAATAGACGGACTCTATACCCTGTAGGAGGAGATCAATCATGACAACTTGGTTTTATTTAATGTACGTACATTGATTTATTTAGCAAGTCTACGCAATTTATCCAGAACGAAAAAGTGCTGTGTCCCTGTTGTTCTAAATTAATATCGAACTTTGGCCTGTGAACTATCTGATCCGAAGCCTGCGGCCCTTCCTGGTCCACTACCGCTGGCTGCTTGTGTGGGGCATTGTATTTATTGTCATTAGCAATCTGCTCGCGGTGTTTCCGGCCCAGGTGGTGCGAGACGGATTTGACCTGGTGCGCGAATACCTGCTGCTACACCAGCTAACGGACGGCTATGCCGCAGATGCGCAGGTGGTGGCAGATGGGGTAGCGGCAGGGCTTTTGTATGGGGTCATCCTGGTGGTTATGGCCATTCTGCGTGGTGTATTCCAGTTTTTTATGCGGCAAACACTCATTGTGATGAGCCGAAAAATAGAATACGAACAGAAGAAGCAGCTATTCGACAAATTTCAGACCTATAGCCTGCGCATGCTGCGCAAGCTGCGCACCGGCGACCTGATGGCACGCATAAGTGAGGACATAAGCAATGTGCGCATGTTTACCGGCCCGGCCATCATGTACACCATCAACACAATTACGCTTTTCATCATCATCCTGGCCGTAATGCTGGCCGTGAATGCTGAGCTGACCCTGTATGCGCTTCTGCCCCTGCCCCTGCTAGTCGTTTCCATCTATCTGGTGCACAGGGTGATCATCAAGCGAACAGACGAGCAGCAGCAGCAGCTCTCGGTACTGAGCAACTTTACCCAAGAGGCATTTTCGGGCATACGGGTGCTGAAGGCCTATGCACGCGAGCAGAATACAGCCGAGCGATTTGAGCAGGAGAGCAAGGAGTACAAGCGGCGTGCCATGCGGTTGGTAAAGATTGATGCGCTGTTTTTTCCTACCATTATGCTCATGATAGGGCTTAGCACCCTCTTTACCATCTGGCTTGGTGGCCACTCTGTTATAGCCGGTACCATCAGCTATGGCAATATCGCCGAGTTTATTATCTACATCAACCTGCTGATCTGGCCGGTAACGTCGCTGGGGTGGGTTACTAGCCTGAGCCAGAGTGCCGTAGCTAGCCAGAAGCGGATAGATGAGATGCTGGCCATGGAGAGCGAGCTGCACTTTCCGCCCACGGCCGAGCCGCCTGCCCACTACGACCTGCGCGTGGAAGCAGCCAGCCTGACCTACACGGACACCGGCATTGCTGCCCTACAGCACATTAGCCTGCAGCTGCCTGACGGGCACACCCTGGGCATAGTGGGGCCTACCGGCAGCGGCAAGTCTAGCCTGGCCAACCTGCTGGTGCGCTTTATGGACCCGGATACTGGCCAGGTGCTGCTGGGCGGCCGCCCGCTACCCCAGTATACCGAGGCACAGCTCCGCCAGTGTTTCGGCTATGTGCAGCAGGATGTACTGCTGTTTTCGGATACCATTGCCAACAACATTGCCTTTGCCAAACCCGGGGCCAGCCGGGCGGAAGTGGAGGCTGCGGCCCGGTTTGCAGGTGTTTTTGAGGACATTGTGCATTTCCCCAAGGGGTTTGATACCCTGGTGGGCGAGCGGGGCGTAACGCTGAGTGGCGGACAGAAGCAGCGGGTGTCTATTGCCCGTGCCTGGCTGTCCAGGCCGCGCATCTTTATCCTGGACGATGCCCTGAGTGCCGTGGATACCCAAACAGAAGAGTACATCCTGGCCAACCTGAAGGACCCTGCCCTGTATGGCGGTGTGGCCCCCTCGGTTATCATTATCAGCCACCGCATCCACTCGGTGCAGCATGCCGATCAGATCATTGTGCTGGAGGATGGCATAATGAGCCAGCAGGGCACACACAGCACCCTGCTGGCGCAGGAGGGCCTGTATGCCCGCCTATACACCCGGCAGCAGCTGGAGGCAGAGCTGTCTACCGAGCAGCAGGCTCTGTAGGCCCGGGTGCTATCGTTGTGCCCGCTGCTCCAGCTCCCGGGCCTTGTCTGCAAACAGCGTGAGCAGCCCTGCCTCGCTGGCTGGGCACACCCCCCGTTCGGTAATCAGGGCTGTTACCAGCCTTGCCGGTGTAACATCAAAACCCGGATTGGTGGCAGGGGTATCGGGTGGGCAGATGCGTACCCGGCTTAGCGCCTGCTGGGCCTCGTCCCAGCCCTGTATGTAGCGCACCTCGTCTGGCCCCCGGTCTTCAATCGGGATTTCGGCTATACCGTCTTGCAGGCCGAAATCGATGGTGCTACCGGGTAGCGCTACGTAGAAGGGTACGGCATTGTCCTTGGCAGCCAGGGCCTTCAGATAGGTGCCTATCTTGTTTGCCACATCGCCGGTGCGGGTGGTGCGGTCGGTGCCCACTATGCACAGGTCTACCAGGCCCTGCTGCATCAGGTGCCCCCCGGCATTATCTACAATTAGCTGCACCGGTATGCCGTGCTGCTGCAGCTCCCAGGCAGTCAGGTTGCTGCCCTGGTTGCGCGGGCGGGTTTCGTCTACCCACACCTGCAGGGCTATACCGGCATCGTGCGCCAGGTAGATGGGTGCGGTGGCAGTGCCATAGTCTATACACCCCAGCCAGCCGGCATTGCAGTGGGTAAGGATGCGTACGGGCTCTCCGGCAGGCTTCTGCTCGGCTATGGTGCGTATAAGTGCCAGTCCGTGCTCGCCTATGGCGCGGCACTGGTCTATATCCTCTTGCCGGATCGTATCGGCCAGGGTGCGCAGCAGCCGCACGCTGTCTTCGGCATCCGCCTGGCTTTCGGCCCATGCCTGCAGGCATCGGTCTACCGCCCAGGCCAGGTTTACGGCCGTGGGGCGGGCCGCCTTTAGTGCCTGGGCTGCCTGCTGCAGCTGCTCCCCCAGGGTGGCAGGGCTGTGTGCTACAGCCTCGGCAGCGGCTAGCCACATGCCATAGGCAGCCGTTACACCTATTAGCGGCGCGCCGCGCACCGTCATATCCCGTATGGCCGCCACGGCATCCGGGTAGTGCTTCAGCTCTATGATCTCCATCTGGTGGGGCAGCTTGCGCTGATCCCACACTGCTATGGTGGGCTGGGCTCCCTCTACCACCCACAGGGTCTGGGTAGACCTTCCATGTACCTTCATGCTACAAAGGAAACAAAGCTTATGACAGCATTTTTATCTTTCTTTCTGTCTATTTGGCTGTCTATTGGGCGGGGTTAATGACAAAATGGCAATTTGTGGGACTGTAATCGGGCTGGTACGGAATGTGAAGTGCCTTCTTTGTAAACGTAAAACCCTAAACACTTAAAACAATGAAATCACTTGCCAAACCCCAAACCAACCTGGTACCCACCAGCTTTTCGGATCTGTTTGATCGCTTCTTCAACGAAAGCGTGAACCAATTCTCGCAATCGGTAGCCTTTGTACCCCAGGCAGATGTATTCGAAACCGAAGACGCTTATCACATCCACCTGAATGTGCCGGGCATAGACAAGAAGGACATCAACGTGGAGGTGCAGGAGGGAATCCTGACGATAAGCGGAGAGCGCAAAAAGGTAGCGGAGGACAAAAAGGCCCATCGGATAGAGAGCTATTACGGTGGTTTCAGCCGCAGTTTCCGTGTGCCGGAAAAAGCCAAGGGAGACGCCGTAAAGGCCCGGTATGAGAATGGGGTGCTGGAGATAACCCTGCCCAAGGATGAGCAGAAAACCAAGCGATTCAACGTAGATGTAATCTAGGCCCCCAGCCCTCCGGTAGCAGTTTGAGTAGGGAAGCGCCAGCTCCGGATGGGGTTGGCGCTTTTTTGCAGCGGGCAAAGAATGCGTTAATTTTGGGTCGTGTCTGTGTTTTTCTCTTTCGTGCTCTTCCTGCTACCAGCCATGGCCTGGGCGCAGCTGCCTGCGGGCAGGGCTGTATGGTCGGATACCACCAGCCGCCATCTAGTAGATACGCTGCTGCCAAATCCCGAGCACCCACAGCTATACCCCCGCACCAAGGCCCTAAGTATTGTAGAGCGTGACTACCTGGAAGACCTGGAAGCCGTGGGGGGACGGATGGTCTCTCCCTACCATAGCCTGGTAAACTTTCTACTCTTTACAAAGTCTACCTACTACTATCCGGTTTATGCCCTTGGCAGCTTCGACACCCGCAGCCTGGACAGCGCCCACGCTATCCTGCTACTACAAAAGCTGAAAAAGGTACTGGACGGAAGAGGGGTATATATTTACCTGGAAGAGGTACCGCGCGACACAAACTACCTCGACAGTGCCACCCAGCGGCCACGCTATTACCTGAACCCGGACTATCCCCGCTTATATGTTGAGCGAGTGGCTGGCCAGTGGATGTTCACACAAGAAACGATAAAAGCCATTCCCGAACTGTATTCGGAGCTGTATCCGCTGGGTATAGACAAGGTACTGAGCCTGGTGCCAGGCAACTGGAAGCAGCAAAAACTGGTGGGAGATCTGAGTGCGTTTAGCCTATTCCTGCTAGCCGTGTGGCTGCTAATAGCCCTACTGCTATACCGGGTGCTCGCCTGGATCCTATCTGGCCTGGCACTACAGCTGCTACAGTGGCTACAGATAGGGCACTTTGTCCGCCGGTTTACCAACCCCGTTGCTCGCCCACTTAGCATTGCGCTCATCATCTGGTGGATACAGTACTTTGTGCCTGCGCTGGAGCTGCCCCCGAGTTTTACCCGCTACCTGCTCTATTCCTTCAGCATATCGCTACCCGTGGTGGTTACCGTACTGGCCTATAGGCTAGTAAGTGTGCTAGGTGCCTACCTGAAGCGCCTGGCTGCCAAAACATCCAGCAAAACGGACGACCAGCTGCTACCTGTAGCACTCAAGGTTATTCGCATCCTGATTGTGCTTGTGGGTATTCTTTTTATCCTCAGCAATTTTCATTTTGACCTGACGGCAGTTATTGCTGGTCTTTCCATTGGTGGCCTGGCCCTGGCCCTGGCGGCGCAAGACACGGTGAAGAACTTCTTCGGCTCGGTGATGATCTTCGTAGACCGACCCTTTCAGATAGGCGACTGGGTGAAGCTGGGGGGTGACATGGAGGGAACAGTGGAGGAGGTGGGCCTACGGGCCACGCGCATACGCACGTTCTACAACTCGCTGGTGTATGTGCCCAATGCCCTGCTGGCCGAGCAGATGGTGGATAACATGGGCCTACGCCACTACCGCCGTATGCGGGTGAAGCTGAACCTGCAGATGAACACCCCCCCAGACCTGATAGAGGCCTATGTGAAGGGCCTGCGGGAGATGGTGCGCCTCCACCCGGATACCCGCAAGGATATGTACGAAATACACCTGAACGACGTATCGGCCAGCAGCCTCGAAGTTCAGTTTTACATTTTCTTCCGCTGCCCCAGCTGGAGCGAGGAACTGGAGGCACGCCAGGAGGTGCTACTGGGCATAGTGAGGCTGGCGCATGCACTGGGGATACGCTTTGCCTACCCCACCCAAACTCTGCATGTGGAGACGGTGTCTGGCCAGCCAGCCCAGGCTGCCCCCTATGAGGCCGATGCCCGCAGGGCACAGGAACAGGTGCGGGCTACCCTAGCTGCCATACAGGCCGGGTGGCGCGCAGGAGATAAAGCCCCCCTGGCACCCTGAGGGGATTCGGATCTCGCATTGGGGGAGTACGACTAATCTTCATCCCGTACGGCCTGCGCTATTGGCCACCGCCATCTAGTCGCGGGGTTGCAGTACCAAGGGGGTGGACATGCCCTGGCTGCTATTCAGTACCTGGCCGGCGTAGTTGGTGCGGCTCACC
>JAJTIE010000005.1 GCA_021300195.1 Bacteroidota bacterium
GCTACACCCCAACCCGCAGCAAGCCGGCCACCGCCTAAGTGCGCACAACCCCACCAGCGGCCCCGCTCGCTACACGCTGTACAGCGCCCAGGGCCAGCAGCTCAGCCAGCACCAGGTAGCGCCCGGTCAGTCACTCAGCCTCCGCCTGAGCAGCCCCGGCCTGTACAGCGTCCGTATCGAGACGGTAACCGGCACCTACTGGCAAAAGCTGAGCGTGTACTAGCCGCGCCCGCCCGATAGACAGACATACAGATACACACAAGCCGGAATACGCACATAGGCCGCCCATTGGGTGGCCTATGTGATGTGGGGGGAGAGGGGAGTAGAATGGGGAAGTAGCCCCGGCAGGAATCGAACCTGCATCTAAGCTTTAGGAAAGCTTCGTTCTATCCATTGAACTACGGGGCCATGCAAGATTCAATGCAGTACAAAAGTAGGGATTTTTTACAGGTCACAATCTTGTAGTTTTCCTCAAAGTGCTATATTTGCACTCCCACTTCGCAGGAGGTGGAACATATCCGGTGATGTAGCTCAGATGGTAGAGCAATGGACTGAAAATCCATGTGTCGGGGGTTCGATTCCCTCCATCACCACAGAAATAGAAAGCCCCGATAGTGGGGCTTTTTCTGTTTTTAGCCCGACAGGCTTAGGAGTCAGGTATCTACAGGATTATCACCCTATACAATAGATGGCCAACCATGTATTCATTGCACATAGCCTGGATGGCTATATAGCCGACCGAAGCGGCGGGATAGACTGGCTGCCACAGCTGCCGGTGCCGGAGGGCGAGCCGGATGTGTTTGCTGCCTTTATGCAGCGGATGGATGCCATTGTGATGGGCCGCCGCACCTTTCAGACCGTACTGTCTTTTGGCCAGTGGCCCTACACCAAGCCGGTCTACGTGCTGAGCCGCAGTATGCCCCCCCTGTCTGCCGAGTGGGCAGACAAGGCGCAGCTTTGGGGGGGAGAGCCCGCACGCTTACTGGACCAGCTGAAGACCCTGGGGTATCGCGAGCTGTATATAGACGGGGGGCAGGTGGTCCAGTATTTCCTGGCGCACGACTGGATAGATGAGCTGACGCTTACCCGGGTGCCTATTCTGCTAGGGGGCGGGGTGCCGCTATTTGGCGCACTGCCTTGGCCACTTCATTTTACGCATGTATCCACCCAGCTGCTGAGCGGGGGGACGCTTAGCATGAGCACGTACCATAGGCTTCGCTAGGGGCTTGTTCCGCAAAATAGGAGCCTTCTGCTTTTTTGCTGGCCATTTCCCTTGCAGGAGCAGTTCTGCTCATCTCTGGCAAATGAAGGCCTTTTTCTCAGTCGGCCAGTTGTTCTGCAAACCCGGGATCTTATTACCTGCATACGAGCAGAGATGTTGATAGACCAAGCAGCCTACAGCCCGCCTGTCTACTCCTGCTCTGCAGCCAGCTGCCGCTGCATATCCACAACATAGAGCAGGATGCCAGCGGCGATACCTACATTCAGGCTTTCTACCCGCCCGCGCAGGCTTATGCTCACCTGATCATCGGTGCGTGCCAGCAGGTCGGCACGCAGGCCGGCGCCTTCGGCCCCCATGCACAGGCAGGTGGGCCCCGTCATGTCTGCCTGCGGGGCGGTTTTCCAGGCCTTTTCGGTAGCGGCCACCAGCTGGATGCCAGATGCCCGGAGGTAGTCTGCAGCTGCCAGCAGGTTATCGGGTCTGCATACCGGCAGGTGGTGCAGGGCCCCTGCACTGGCACGTATGGCATCCTCGCCCAGGCGGGCAGCGCCATGCCGGGGCAGAATCAGGGCATGGGCACCCAGCCCCTCGGCGGTGCGCGCCATGGCACCCACATTGCGTACGTCCGTCACCCCGTCTAGCAACAGGAAAAGTGGCACCTTGCCCTGCTCGTACAGAAAAGGCACCAGGTCCTCCAGCTGCTGATACTGGATGGCTGCTGCAAAGCCCACCACCCCCTGGTGGGGCTTGCCCCTGGCCAGGCTGTCCAGTTTTTCTACTGGCACCTGCTGAATAGGCACCTGGTTGTTTTGCAGCCGGGCCTTTAGTTCTGGCCATGCCGGGCTGTTCAGGCCACGCCGAACCAGTACACGGTCTATATCCTTGTGTGCATTCAGTGCCTCCTCTATGGGGTGAACGCCGATGAGCAGGTCCTTGCTCATCTTCTCTCTGGGGCTGTGCCCTGTGTGCGGCCGGGGGCCTCCTCGTCCGGCTCCGCCTGTAGGCCTGTTTGGTGGGGCCATTAGGGTTGTGCGGGGCTAGGCAGGGCAGCAGGTGCCTGTGCGGTGTCTCTGGCTTGGCCGGGGCGCCGGCCCAGGCGTACTTGCGCGTACTGGTCTACAAACTCCAGCATGCCGGGTTGCTCCTTCAGTGCCTCCTTCAGGCCCAGCATCAGGGTATCTGCCTCCTTGGGTTTGCGCAGGCGCTGGTCGTACAGAAATGCAGCCTCCATGAGGGTATATACAGGTTGGGCAAAGAAGAAATTGTCGCGGAAGTTTTGGCCATCAAACAGCACCCCGTCTGCGGCATAGTAGCCAGCCAGATAGCGCACCTCTTGCAGGGCGCGTTCGCGCATCAGGCTTAGGTGCTGCGCACCCTTTTGGGCTTCGCCCAGGCGCTGGTACAGCTGGCCGTAGTACAGCAGTGTGCTCGGCTCGGTGGGTATTACGTTGTCGGGCATTACCTTGTTGGCATAGTCCAGCGCCTTCAGTGCCATGCTGCGATACTCCTGTATACGCGCCGCATTGCGTGCCAGGCTGTCTTGGGGTTGGCCGGCTTGTATCAGGCGGGTGTTCTCGTCTTCCAGGCGGTCTGCGGCATTTGCCAGTCCCTCGGTCAGCGAGGCAAAGTTTCGGCGCAGGTTCTGGATCATGTTTAGGGTGTTGTCATCATAGTACACCTGGGGGTTATCCAGGTTACGATACTTATACACCTCTACCAGGTTGCGATACATGGTTCGGAGGGCCACGGTGGTTCCTTCCGTTTTTGGTTTTCGGGGTACCACCCGGTAGGCCATCCCTTCCTGCTGCATTTGGTTGGCAAACTGATCATACTCACGTGGACTCATGGTAGATGCAAAGTACACCGGGCGCTTCCAGCCGTCTTTGGCCACATTCTCGATGATGTTTAGCACCATGTCATCCTTGCGGAAAATACCGCCGTAGCGTGGGTTCGGGCTTATCTCAAAGCGGAACGTATCGGCAATGAGGTTTTCCTCTTCCGGATCAAAGATGCCGAGGGCCTTTACGGCGGCCTTATCCACAGGCACCGCCACGGTGCGGGCTGCTACGGGGGCTATCTGGTGTCGGTCTCCCAGTATGTAGGCATCTTCGTAGCTGATGGGTACGGGCAGGGCTCCGTTCATGGGCTGTTTCATCTGCTGGATGTACCAGTCGGTATTGGCCAGGCTCAGGTTTACTACCCGCACATCCGTTCGCACCCCTTCCACCTCCTGGATGTACCACAGCGGGAAGGTATCGTTGTCTCCATTTGTGAAGAGGATGGCATCTTTTTTACAGCTGTTCAGCAGGTTGTAGGCGCTGTCGGGTGGCGTGTACTGGCCACTTCGGTCATGGTCGTCATAGTTTTGGCTGATCATCAGGATTGGGCTAGCCAGCAGGCCTATACTGGCCGCCACTGCGCCCGCCCGTTCTTTCAGGTTCTTCTTCAGCAGGTCTGCCAGGCCCAGTACGCCCAGGCCAACCCAGATACAGAATAGCTGCATGGCACCCACGAAGGCATAGTCGCGCTCTCTGGGCTCCTGGGGGCCCATATTCAGGAAGGTGGCTATGCCAATGCCGGCCATTACCCACATGACAAGCAGGAAGGTAGCATCGTGCCGACGGCGCTGAAAGTGGAACACCACCCCAAGCAGGCCCAGCAGCAGGGGCAGGAAGTAGTAGTGATTCCTGCTGGCGCTTTCGGCATACATCTCGGGCAGTTCCGCTGGCATGCTTCTCACCAGGCCATCTTCCCACTGGCCCCCGTAGGGGCCCCACTGTATGTCGCTAGCACGGCCCACAAAGTTCCAGAGGAAATAGCGGAAAAACATATAACCCAGCTGATACTTTAGGTAGTAACGCAGGTTGTCTCCGCCGGTTATGATGTCGTCCTTTGGGTTATTGGAGTCTTGCCCCTGGTTCTTTACCATATAGGCGTAGCCATAGGGGCTTAGGCTGGTATTGTACTTGCTAGGGTCGGTATCGTACATGCGCGGGAAAAAGTGCTCCTGCTTTTGCCCATCTGGCAGCGGGCCGTACAGGTACTCATACTGGTCTACATCCTTCAGGTAGCGCTCGTGCGCCGGGTTGTTGATGTATTTAACCCCCTTTACTTTGCTATCTGTAGGCTGGCTGTTGTACTGCGGGCCGTACAGCAGGGGTCGGTCTCCATACTGCTCCCGCTTCAGGTACTGCAGCATGGAGATGATGTTTTCAGGATTATTCTCGTCTATGGGCGGGTTGGCGTTGCTCCGCAGGAAGATCATGGTATAGCTGGTAAAACCCAGGTATACCATGGCCACGCTTAGTAGGGCGGTGCTCAGGATAGGGCGTTGTTTTTTCTGCGCATAGTAGATGCCATACACCAGGCCCCCAACGAGCAGCACTGCAAACAGCAGAAAGCCAGCCCCCTTGGGCATGCCCAGTCCGGCCTTGGCTCCGGTGTCGGGGTCCAGGGTGCCTACCAGCTTTAGCTCCAGAAACTGGGCTATGTCCCAGGTCTTCTGGATAACCCCTACCTGTATGAGGCCCAGGATGCCCAGGCTGATAACAAAGGTGGCAATGCCGCCCGCCCAGGTGATGCGCCCATACCGGCGGAAGTAGTAGATAAGCCCCAGGCCTGGCAGGATGACCAGGGCCATCAGGTGCACGCCGATGGACAGACCAACCACATAGGCAGCCAGTACAATCCACTTCAGGTTATCTGGCTCGTCGGCCCTGGCTTCCCACTTCAGCAGCAGCCAGAATACCAGGCAGATAAACATGGAGCTGGGGGCATATACCTCAGCCTCCACCGCGCTGAACCAGAAGGTATCGCTCCAGGCCATACTGAGGGCTGCCACCACACCGGCACCAAAAATCTGGAACTGATGATTCGGGCTGGGTACATCTGTACCGGGTGCCAGTATCTTCTTGGCCAGCAGGGTGGTGATCCAGAAGGCAAAGAGCACGGCAAATGCACTGAACAGTCCGCTCAGCAGGTTCATCATCAGGGCCACCTGGGTGGGGTCTGAGGCCAGCAGTGTAAACAAGCGGCCTACCATCAGGTAGAGTGGGGCACCGGGGGGGTGGGGCACCTCCAGCTCGTAGGAAACGGCGATAAACTCGCCACAGTCCCAAAAACTGGCTGTGGGCGCTGCCGTAAGGGCATATACAACCATGGCCAGGGCAAATACGGCCCAGCCGAGCAGGTTATTCAAGCGGTTATAAGTCATGCAATCGCAGGAATTAAGGACGGAAAAAGGATGCGAAAGGCGAAAATAGGAAACCTTTGCTAGCCGGGGCATCTGGCCCGCAACTTTTAGCCTGCTTAGGGGGGGGCTCTGGCTTACCCGTCTATCCGGTGCACCAGCACGCTGGCATAGGCAGCCATTCCTTCTTTTCGGCCAAAGGCTCCCATCTGCTCATGGGTAGTGGCCTTTATGGAGATGTCTTCTTCGGCACAGCCCAGCAGGCTGGCAATGCGTGCCTGCATGCGGGGTATGTGGGGGTTTAGCTTGGGCTGTTCGGCCACCAGGGTGCAGTCAGCATTGCCCAGCTGCCATCCCTTGGCCTGCACCAGCTGGTAGGCTTGGGTGAGCAGCAGGCTGCTATCCGCTCCTTTATAGGCAGGGTCTGTGTCCGGAAAGTGGTGGCCAATGTCGCGCAGGGCCAGCGCACCCAGTAGGGCATCTGTAAGGGCGTGCAGCAGCACATCAGCGTCTGAGTGTCCCAGGAGCCCTGGGCCACCCGGCACCTCTATCCCCCCCAGTATGAGTGGCCTATTGGGGTCAAAGCGATGAACATCATAGCCAAAGCCGATTCGTACAGTTGCGCGGGTGCTCATATGTGGCGTAATTTACCGCAAAAATCGGTCGCCGTTTGCCTGTTTTTCTACTCCTCCTGGCGCTGCTGTGCACGGCCCATGCCCAGCCAGGCCGCATGATGCTGAACCATAGCTGGCATACCCCACAGGCGGAGGGTATCCTGCTGCCCTATGCGCTGCCTGCCGGGCTGGAACAGGTGGAGCTGGAGCAAGACTTTTTTCTGGACCAGGTACCCAAGGATACACTGCTGCTGCATATGCCGGGTGTGGGTGGCTGTGTGCAGGTTTTTGTGAATGGTTGCCTGGTGTACACCAGCTGCCACTCGCCCCGCCCCGTGCAGCTACTGCTACCCCCGGCTATCCTCAGCTGGCAGTGGAACCGGCTAAGCCTCCGGCTGGCCGAGCGTGCCACCGGGGCTGAGCGCCCGGTGCTGTATCGGGATATGAGCCTTCGGGTGTGGGACGGCCACTACCCCCCGCCCAGCATGGCCCTACCCGCACTGGTACTGAGGCCCGATACGACGATTACCCTCCTCCCGGTGGGGCCGGATGGGGGCTATCCGGTGGCCGATTCCATGCGCGCGCAGCTGCTGGCAGCACGGAGATATGGCGCGGTAGCCTATTTCCCCTGGCAGCCGCCATCCGAGGTTCTGGCCCTGCTAACCGAACTGGGCTGGCGGCAGGCTGTACAGCCAGGCCCGCACAACATCCTCTGGCGACACTGGCAGGAGGCCCCCCCCCCTGGCTGGTGGTACAATGCAGCCGGAGAACAGCAGGATTCGCATGGCATGCTACATCAGGCACCATCGGCCCAGGTTGCCCAATCAGTTTCCAAACTGAGCGTGCTGGCCATCGGGCTGCTGCCTTTGCTGTTGTTGCTCCTGTGGAAGCTGGATCAGCCTAAAGATTTTAGGGCGCACATGCAGCTGGGCCATGTGCGGGCCCGCATGCTGGAGCTAAGCCGCGAGGCAAGTTTTTTTCAGCAGTCGCAGTCTACGGTTTACCCGCAGCTGGTGCGCGCCGCCCTGCTGGCCTCGGCCTTTACCTGGCTGCTTATGCTGGCCTGGCACCAGCAGTGGAGCCTGGATGTGCTACAGGCCGGCGGATACCTGGCACAGTTTAGTACCTGGTTTGTGCCGATTCCGCTCCTTTTGTACACTACGGTGGTGGCGCTATTGCTGCTCACAGGCTTGGCTCGTTGGGTTTTCTGGTCGTTCCTGGCAGGGGTCTTTGGGCTGCGCGACCTTACGCAAAGAATCACTGGCCTCGAAACGCAGGGTGCCTTTCCTACGCTGATAATCAGCGCCTATCTGCCCATGCTTTGGCTCATTGCACCCGAAAGTAGCCAGCCTATTTTATTGTGGTTGCTCGCCGTAGCCGGCGGCCTGCACATCCTCAGGCGAAATCTGCTGCTGGTTTTGGGGCTGGATCGGGTGGTTGGTATGCACCCATTTTTGATATTTTTGTATATTTGCACGCTCGAAATTTTACCCTGGATTCTACTCTTCTAATTGTCCTGTCTAAGTCTGGCTCTGTAAGACGGGCGGTACTAAGCATTTAAGGTCCGATGCCTGTTTGAGCCTAAAAACGCCGCCTGATACGGGCTACGATTCGGCCTGGTGCAAGAGTAACAATGAGATAAAGTTTCGCACGATAATACATAAAACAGGAGACTTTCCAAAGCCTTCTTCTACGACTGTATAACGAATGAGCAAGAAGATCAAGTCTATTCTGGTTTCGCATGCCGAGCCACCTGCAGACCAATCCCCCTACGCCATACTCGAGAAGGAATTGGGTATGGATGTCGATTTTTTGAGTTTTGTGCACATAGAGGAGGTCTCTACGCCGGAGTTTCGAAAGCAAAATATTCATCCACTCGACTTTAGCGCCATTATCTTCACAGGCAAGAACGCAATTGATCATTTCTTTCGCATCTGTACAGATCTGCGGGTAGAGATGCCGCCCGAGACCAAATATTTTTGTGTAACCGATAGTACGGCCAACTACCTGCAGAAACACATCACAATCCGAAAGCGGAAGCTGTATGTAGGCGAAAAAACCCCTCGTGACTTGTTGGACCTCCTGAAGAAGCACAAGAGCGAGCGCTTCTTGTACCCCACTGGCGAGAGTAGTAGCAGCACCCTCACCTCCTTTATGGCCGAGCAAAAGATCAACTACAAGCTGGCCATGGTATACCAAACAGTGCCGAGTGACCTAAGCCCGGTGAGGGAGAAACGCTACGACCTCATCTGCTTCTTTTCGCCCATCGGTATAGAGGCGCTCTATAAGAGCTTCCCAAACTTTCAGCAGGAGGACCGGCGCATCGCGGTATTCGGAGACGCCACCCGAAAGGCCGCCGAAGACGCGGGCCTCAAAATCGATATCATTGCGCCTATGCCCGAGGCTCCCAGTATGACGATGGCATTGGAGCAGTACCTACGCAAGCAAAAATAGGTGCTGAGCGGGGCTGGAGCCACAAATGTCAATTTCGTTCCGGCTTTTGTGTTTTTTTGGGCGGAAGCCATGGCGCATGTGAACATTTTACTAACTTGGCAAAGATTTCAACATCCTCACCTACTAAGAGTCCATGCTAAAAAAGCTCATGCTCGCTTGCTTTTGCATCGGTGTGCCCTCCGTATACGCACAGCAAGACCCGCAGCTTACCATGTACATGTTCAACCACCAGATCTTCAACCCTGGTGTGAATGGATATTTGGACGCACTTAATATAACGGGCGCTTTCCGCTCTCAGTGGGTCGGCATAGATGGCCAGCCCAACACCTTTACGCTTACGGCCAACACCCCACTGCCATTGCTGCGCGGCGGCGTTGGTGGTAGCCTGCTTTACGATCAAATCGGGCCATTTAATACCATAAAGTTTAACGGCAGTTATGCCTTCAAGCTGGAGCTGGATCCTTCCACCCGAACAAACCTACAGATAGGCGTTGCACCGGGTCTAATCAGCACCTCACTAGATGTGGCAAATCTGCGCGCTGCAGACCCCAATGACCCTATTCTACAGGCAGGCAGCGGATCGGTTACTACCTTCAACCTCGGGGCTGGTATCTTCCTCTATCGTCAGCGCGAAAACAACGTGCCTGAGAAATTCTTTGTAGGTGCCAGCGTGGATAACATTACCGAGCCAAGCCTGCAGTACAACGATGCCGCCACCGAAACACAGTATACCCGCAGTATATATGGTACGGCTGGCTACCGTTTCGACCTTACCTCTAGCGTCTACCTCGTCCCGAGCGCGCTAGTACGCCTGGCGGGGCCCAACTTCAATACCGACATCAACGCAAATGTGCATATACGCCCGATGGTATTTGGCGCGGGCTACCGCGTCAACGCAGGCGATATCCTCGCCATGGTAGGTTTTAACCCGAACCAGAACCTCTTTCTTGCGTACAGCTACGACTATACCACCAGCGCCCTCGGCAATTTCACCAGCGGCTCACATGAGATCCTGCTTAGCTATACCTTTCCCAAGGTATTCCGTTACTACCCACCCGAACTGGATGTACGTGATTACAAGGATTTTCGATAAACTATCAGACTATTCACAATTTTTTTATACCTAGCCGCTGTCTTTTTCTTATTATTGAGCTCGTTTTCAACCTACCAAGGAATTACTAACATGAGGAGAATAGTGTTCTTATTCGCTCTCGGCCTGGCCCTCTTTGCTACTGGCTGCGATCTTTTCAAACAACAAGAGGGTAAAAATGGAGAACTTACCGGTGCCATCAACCGTCCAGGCTGGGATAATCCCGTTCCCTACGGCATGGTCAGTGTCCCGGCCGGAAGCTTCCACATGGGTCAGAATGACCAGGATGTGAACTTTTCACAGATTGCACAGAACCGCCAGGTTACGGTTAGTGCCTTCTATATGGATGAGACCGAGATCACCAACAATGAGTACCGTCAGTTTACAAACTATGTAATGGGCAGTGCTGCAGGTAGCGCCAATACAGCCACTACAGTGCTGAATTACAATAGTACCCCCATTGACTCCATCATCCGCTTCATGACGGCTCAGTTCGAGGTGCACAAGAACAAAATCCGCAAGAAGGATGCCAAGCGCGGCCTTTTTTATGTAGATTTCAATCGGGATCGTCCGGTGCCGGGGGACACGTCTTTTGTACAGGAGGATCTTGCCTACATGATTTATCCGGACACACTGGTGTGGGAGCGCGACTTTAGCTACAGCTACAATGAGCCCATGACCGAAAACTACTGGACGCATCCTGCCTTTGATAACTACCCCGTGGTGGGCGTAAACTGGTATGCCGCACAGGCTTTCTGCATCTGGAGAACCATCATCTACAATGAATACCGCTACGAGGCAGAGCTTGCTGCGATCCCCCGTATCCGCCTGCCAACAGAGGCTGAGTGGGAGTATGCCGCACGTGGTGGGTATGAGCACAAGCAGTATCCCTGGGCCGGACCCTACATCCGAAACTCTCGTGGATGCCTGTATGCAAACTTTAAACCTGGCCGCGGCGACTATATAGCTGATAACTACGAGTACACAGCGCCTGCAGACCGCTATTGGCCTAACGACTACGGGCTCTACCAAATGAGTGGTAATGTGGCAGAGTGGTGCGAGGATGATTTCGCCGAGTCGGGCTACTCCTACGCGCATGACTTGAACCCCCTCTTCAAGAACCCCACCGATACCCGCCGCATAAAGGTGATACGGGGTGGATCTTGGAAGGACATTGCTTATTACCTGAGCGTGGGGACCCGTACCTTCGAGTATGCCGTAAACACTAAAAGCTCTGTAGGCTTCCGCTGTGTGATGGCAGAGGTAGGGCGTAGCAGTGCCGCGGTGGCTCCATAAGGGAAACGCGCCCTTCTTTTGAAACTTTTAGTATACATGGGGTTACTTCTAGTAGCCCCATTCTATAAAATAGAAAAAGTATTATCACCCTTCTTAATTTCTGATTGATCATGGCTAAAAAAGGTAAATCCATCTTTGAGTCTAAAGGCTGGAAAGTAGGCATGAAGTACCTGTATGGTATTGGTGCATCTGTTGTAATTGTTGGCGCCCTCTTCAAGATCCTTCACTTGCCTGGTGCAAACGAGATGTTGATCGTAGGTCTGGGTACAGAGGCGGTTATCTTCTTCTTCTCTGCCTTTGAGCCCCTGCCTGCCGAGGAAGAACACTACGACTGGGCCAAGGTATTTCCCCAGCTGAAGGTAGAAGACGATGATCTGGACGAGTTTGATCTCGACGAGCTGGGAACAGGCGGAGCCGTACTGGGCAGCGGTGGTGGTCTGCCAGGCCTGAGTATCGACCAAAAGACCGTGGAGAGCATGCAAAATACCATGACTCCAGAGCTGTTTGATTCGCTTAATGAGTCAGTAAAAGCACTGAAGAACAACGTGGAGAATCTTGCTGATATCTCTGATGCAACGGTTGCTACCAACGAGTTTAGCCAGAAGGTTCGTGCTGCTTCCTCTAAGATGGACCAGCTAAGTGCCGGGTATAGCGTTACCGTAGATGCAATGAATGCCATGGGCAATTCAGTAAATGATGTAAAGCAGTACCAGGAGCAGATACAGGGTGCGGCCAGAAACTTGAGCAGCCTGAATGCCGTGTATGAGCTGGAGCTTCAGGATGCACAGAAGCACTTGAATTCCATAAACAAGTTTTATGGATCAATAGCAGGAGTTATGCAGAACCTGCTGGACACCTCGAATGACACCAATCAATTACGCCAAGAAGTGTCTAACCTGGCCCAGAACATGCATAGCCTCAACAACATCTACGGTAGTATGCTGACTGCTATGGCCAGTGCGTCTGCCCGTCAATAGCACCCGGTGCCAATATCCAACCTTGAACTCTAACCCCCAAGAAAATGGCAGGCGGTAAAGTATCCCCCAGGCAGAAGATGATCAACATGATGTACCTCGTGTTGACTGCCCTTCTGGCCCTGAACGTAAGTAAAGAAGTCCTCCTTAGCTTTCAGGTTATCGGGGATTCCCTCAGTCGTTCAGCAAGTGAGCTGAATAAAAAGAACGACAAGGAGGGATCTCTGATCATGGAGCAGGTAGACAAGGAAGTGGCTTCCGGCAAGAAGCGACTCGCCTGGATAAAAGGTGCTGTGCAAGAAGTACTGGATAAGAGCGATGCCATCATCGTAGTTATCGAGGGCCATGTTACAAAAATGTATTCTGACGAGGTGGCCGGTACGGAGCCGGAAACTGGTGCCATTGCCAAGATGGATGAGGTTGAAACCAACTACAATTATTGGATGATCGGCAAGGGTGGTTTGGATACAGATAATAACGGTCGTGGATCAGGCGAAGCGCTCAAGCTGCGCAAGCAGCTGGAGGACTATGTGCTTTTTGCCAACAAACTGGGTGCGCGATTTGAGCCCGGAGATGATGATGAAAACTGGAAGCGCTATCAGAAAGAAGGGATGCGTTTTCTGCCCATCGCTCCGGATCCGAAGGACATGCCGAATATCAAGAAAAATTCGGATGCCTATAGCCAGAAGTGGGAGTACTACATCTTCCACAATAGTCCTGCCATTGCCAACGTAGCCATTCTACAAAAGCTGAAGAATGATGTACGTCACATTGAGACCGAGCTACTGGAGATGTCAAAGATCGCCCTTAGCGAGATCCCCTTCAAGATTGACAGCTTGGTGGTAGTGGCGGCACCTTCTGCTAATATTGTGCCCGCAGGCATCCCCTTCACGGCAGATCTCTATGTAACTACCAGTTCCAGTGGCCCCGGTGCCAAGCCCAGGTTTGGCGGTAGCGGAAAGATAAACCTGAAGGATGGTGGCAACTCGGCTACGCTTGAGATTGCTACTACTAACCTGAAGGCAGGTAGGCAGACCTACACCTATACGGCCCAGGTGCTTAAGTCTGGCGAGCCCAAAACACTGAGTGGTAAGGGCGAGTTTGAGGTAGTTACCCCGGGTGTAAAGGTACAGTCTGGCCAGGTGAACAAGCTGTACTACGAATGCTACAACCTGCTGGAGGTAACATCTCCGCTCCTGCGTGAATTTTACAATCCCAAGTTCACCGCAACAGGCGGAGAGGCCATACAGAGCACCAGCAAGAAAGACGAGGTACTGCTGGTACCCAGCTCGGGCAAGATGGTTCTGCGCGTGTTTAACAACTTCAATGGGCAGACCATGAAGCTGGATGAAATTACTTATGGGGTTACCAAACCCCCACGGCCAGGTATTGGCATCAAGGTGGGCGGGCAGATATACCAGGGCACGCCTGTTCCCAAGGCTTTGGCTACTTTTCAGCTGGTACCCAACGGAGATTTTGCCCGTACGAACCCCAAGGATGCCAACTACTTCTTTGAGGGCTATGAGGTGCTCGTTCGCAAGGGCCTAACCGGACCCAAAACAGTAGACAGAGGGGGCGGTACGGCCGTTGCGGTTATTGACCTGGCTTCCATACCCGCAGATCGGGGCGAGTCCGTTACGGTTCGTTTTACAGGTGTGAAGCGGAAGAATTTTCAGGGCAAGATCCTGGACGAGACTTTTATCCCGAGTGAGCTGGTAACGGTGTTTACCATCAAATAATTTCTTGACCTTTCTCAGGTTCAGGAACCTGCTGGTGGCGGTTAGTTCGTTTTTCGGGCTAACCGCTACTGCGCAGTATAACCCTGCCTCACTTTCGCCTATCCGGGCTGTAGATGTTTATTTTCAGCGTCGCGTCCTCCTGCGGATCGACCTGAAGGAAAAGCTCAACTCACCACTTGCCGCTGGTCTGTCAGCTTCGACCTATGTCCCAGCGGAGGTTCCATACCGATACCAGCAGGGCCTGGTAGCAGGTTTGCTGCACGCGTATGCTCAGCTCCGGATTGTTGGCTATCAGCCAGATACGCTCAATCAATTGCTCCCATACACCGATTTTTTGGCGGGCATGAAGGGGCGGTTGGACCTGGCGATACTGGGGAGTGAGCAGGACTTGTCCGATTTTGACGAAGACGATTCCGGGATGGGCGCCGATGCGGATTCTTTTTTAGAGGATCCATTTCAGCTTTACCAGGATACGAGCCTGGCTGATGCCGAGAACCGCGCGCAGCCGGAGTTGGGTGGTGCGCGTCCACAGGGCGGGCACCCCGTTGACTATTTGGCGAAGATATTGCCTGGCTTGTGCTATGTAGTCGAATTCATCGAGGATCAGTTGTTTAATGACGGCTGTAGCTGCTGGCAGCACCGTATCCGGTACGTCCGCCTCCTGCATGTATCATCCATTCCGGGCCTGGATGTCCGGGCGGTTGTGGCCTTCCGCTTTGACGATATTCGGCATGTGCTTGCCAATATGTATGTGCCGGAGGCCGGGAACGATGCCAGCCGAGCCAGTATGCTGGACGTGCTGGATCAACGGCGTTTTTCTGCTACGATCCTGAACCTCTCTGGTGAGCCGGTGTATACCCTGGAGCAGGCCGAGCGGCGAAGACGACAGTTGCTTGACTATGAACAGGCACTTTGGAGTTTTTAATTCGGACATAGCTTGCATTACATTAAATTTTTCCCTTGTTTTAACCCAAATTCGCTAAAAACATGAAAAAGGCATTTGTTGCAATCCTGCTGCTCTTTGCAGGGAGCGTTGTGGCGCAGAGTTGGTCTCACATCCCTGTGGTAGATCGCCCGAGGGAGGAAGACCACATGTGGCGGAAGCGTGTGCTCATGCGCGTTGACCTGAAGTCTAAGCTGAATGAGCCACTACAGTCTGTTGCTTTTCAGAACGATGTGAGCGTGTATAATCAGAGTACCGATGGCTATTATCGAAATACGAAGGGGATGATGTTGGCAATCCTCAATGCTTATCTCAATAGCAAGGGCACGGCCGAGGCATTTGCTGCTTACAATCCGGATACGCTGGATCGCGAGATCAGCATGGACCAGGTGAAGAAGATGTTGAAGGAGCGTTCCAACGAATACTACAAGGAGATAGCAGCCAAGGCGCTGGTGGAGGAGAGCGGTAAGATTGAAGAAGGGGATAGCGGTAGCGCAGAGGAAGGTGGCGGAGACGACTTTGGTGGTTTTGGTGATTTTGGCGACTTCGGCGGGGATGACTTCGGCGGAGATCTATCCGGCTTTGGTACAGGCGACGACCTGAGCAGCGATGCCGGTACGGCTGATGTGGCTGGTACAGATGCAGGCTCAGCGTCGGCTGCCTCTGATGGCGCATTTAAGCAGGCCTATCTGGAGTCGAAGGGTGAGACCTATTATCCTATCTTTGAGATTGTAGAAGACCGGATCTTTGATCGCAGCAAGTCCAGCATGTACTACGACAAGCTGTACATCCGTATCTTTCACGTGCAGCCACAGTCTACGGGTACAGAGATGCGCCCAGTGTGTGCCTTTCGGTTTAGCGATGTGAAAAACATATTGGCCAATTGCATGTGGAAGAATCCGAACAACGATGCGGAGGCTCGCAACGCACTCGAGATTCTCGATTCTCGCGAATTTGATGCCATGATTCTGAACCTGAGCGGGGAGTCTGTCTCCAGCATCCAGGTGGCTGAAAAGCGGCGCATACAGCTGGTGGAGTATGAGCACCATCTCTGGCAGTATTAACCGTTGCCTCTTAATTTACGAAAAGGGGAAGCAGCCATGCTTCCCCTTTTTAGCTTTAGCTATTAGATATGAAAGGAGTAGTTGCTATCGTAGGTAGGCCTAATGTAGGCAAGTCCACTTTGTTTAATCGCTTAATAGAGCGAAGGGACGCGATTGTGGATGACCGGTCGGGCATTACACGCGACCGAAATTTTGGGAGTTCGGAATGGACAGGTCGTGGCTTTGATGTGATCGACACGGGCGGGTATGTAAGCGACTCCGATGATGTATTCGAGACTGCCATTCGCGAGCAGGTGCTTATTGCGATGGAAGATGCCGATGTTATCCTCTTTGTGGTGGATGGAAAGGTGGGCCTGCTGCCAGACGATGAGGCCATTGCCCAGCTGCTTCGTCGAAACCCGCGCGCGCATGTGCTGCTGGTGGTAAACAAGGTAGATAACTATCAGCGTCAACTGGCGAGTAATGAATTTTATGGGCTGGGCTTTGAGGAATTGTTCCCCATATCGGCCATGTCGGGCAGCGGTACGGGCGAGCTGCTGGATAAGCTGGTGAGCCTACTGCCCCCCGCCGATCCTGAGCTGGATGCCTGGGCGGGTATTCCCCGCCTGGCAATTGTGGGGAAGCCCAATGTGGGCAAGAGCAGCATGGTAAATGCCCTGCTGGATAAAGCCAGCAACATTGTGACCCCCATAGCCGGCACCACGCGCGACAGTGTGCACACGCACTATAAGGCTTTTGGCTTCGAGTTTATCCTGATCGATACGGCGGGCCTGCGGCGTAAGGCCAAGGTTCAGGACCAAATTGAGTTTTACTCCACCATACGTACCCTAAAGGCGATACAGGAGAGCACGGTGGTGATGGTGATGCTGGATGCTACAGAGGGTATACAGAAGCAGGATCTGCATATCATCAGCACCGTGGCCCGCCAGCGGAAGGGGCTGATTATTGTGGTGAACAAGTGGGACATCAGCCCGGAAAAGGATACGGAGGCATACCGCAGGCATATTGAGTCTCGCATTGCCCCGCTGCGAAATGTTCCGATCATTTTTACGTCTGCTACCGAGAAGCTGCGCATCCACAAGGCTATGCAGGCGGTGCAGGAGCTGGTGAATTCCCGTAAGCGTAAGATTCCGACACACGAGCTGAACGATTACCTGCTGCCCCTGATTGAGCAGCGGCCGCCCGCGAGCCAGCGGGGCAAGCTCATCCGCATCAAGTTTGTAACACAGGCGGATGCAGGGCATCCCACCTTCGTCTTTTTTGCCAACCATCCCAAGCTGGTAAAGGAGGAGTACCGGCGCTTCCTGGAGAACCGGATTCGCGAGAAGTATGGCTTTGACGGATGGCCCGTGAGTATCCACTTCCGCGAGAAATAGCCCATCATAGGCTCTCCGCACGAAGAGCTTCGGACAAGTGCTGTACCACCAGGGAAGAGATTGGGTGGATCTGGTAGGGCAGCCTGGTCAGCCGAGCTGGGCTAGGCTTCTCGCTTCAGGCCAAATTTCTCTATCTTATTGTACAGGTGGCTGCGCTGAATGTCCATCTCCTCGGCTGCTTTTGTTACGTTCCACTGGTTTTTGGCCAGCTTGTGCAGGATGAAGGCTTTTTCCATCTCGTCCTTGAAGTCCTGAAACTTTTCGAAGGAATCGAAATCGGGTCCCTCAGGGCTACTCGCGGTCTTGCGGTCTTGCAGGCTTTGCTGCCCGGGTGCGGCATACTGGGCCACCGCCTCGGCGGTTATCTGCCGGTCGCAGAAGATGGTGAGCCGCTCCAGCACGTTGCGTAGCTCGCGTATGTTGCCCGTCCAGTCTAGTTGCTGCAGGGCTTTAATCGCATCTGGCGTGATGCTGCGCGCGGCCACACCGTAGTCGTGTGCAATATCGGCCAGGAAGGATTCGGCTAGCAGGGGAATATCCTCCTTCCGCTCGCTGAGTGTGGGTACCTTCACCACGATTACACTGAGGCGGTGGTATAGGTCTTCTCGAAAGTTTCCTTTGGCAATTTCGTCGCGCAGGTCCTTGTTTGTGGCGGCAATGACCCGTACATCCACAGTAATGTCTTTGTCTCCACCTACGCGGGTAATGCGGTTTTCTTGTAGGGCACGCAGCACTTTGGCCTGTGCCTGCAGGCTCATGTCGCCAATCTCGTCGAGGAAGAGGGTGCCGCCATGGGCTTGTTCAAACTTGCCCAGGCGCTGCTTGATGGCGCTGGTAAAGGCACCCTTCTCGTGTCCGAACAGCTCGCTCTCGATCAGTTCTCCGGGTATAGCTGCGCAGTTTACCTCTACCAGCGGGGCCGCTGCCCGTGTGCTTTTTTCATGCAGCCAGCGGGCTACCAGCTCCTTACCAGTTCCGTTGCTGCCGGTTATCAGCACCCGGGCCTCTGTGGCCGCTACCTTGTCTATTGTTTCCTTTATGCCTCGTATAGCACTGCTATCGCCCACTATGTCGCGCACCCGGCCTACGCGGCGCTTTAGCACCTTGGTTTCGTGCACCAGGCCCGTTTTGTCCATTGCATTGCGGATAGAGATCAGCAGGCGGTTCAGGTCCGGTGGCTTCTCGATAAAGTCGTAGGCACCCTTTCGGGTGGCCTCTACGGCCGTTTCTATGGTGCCGTGGCCGGATATCATGATGATCTGTGCTTCGTTTCGATACTCAGCACTGTGCTCCAGTACTTCCAGCCCGTCCAGTTTGGGCATTTTTACATCACAGAGGATGACATCGTAGGTGTTTTCTTTGATCTTGTTGAGGCCCACTTCGCCATCTTCGGCTTCGTCTACCTCAAACGACTCAAACTCCAGAATCTCCCGCAGGGTGTTCCGGATGGCTCGCTCATCATCAATGATCAGGATCTTTGGCATAGGGAAGAGAATAACATGCGGGGTATTTTGCCCCTCATGCATATACTAAGCAAAGGCTGTGCCAAACTGGGCGAAAAGCAGTGAAATGGCTACACATGCATGATTTCGGCCTCTTTCTCGGTGAGAATGGCGTCAACCTTGCTGTTGTAGGTTTTGGTCAGTTTTTCTACTTCGGCTTCGGCTGCCTTGGCCAGGTCTTCGGGGAATCCGTCGTCCTTTACCAGTTTCTTCAGGGCTTCCATACCGTCTCGGCGGGCGTTGCGCACGGAGATGCGGCACTCCTCGGTTACGTCCTTGGCCACCTTTACCAGCTGCTTGCGCCGGTCTTCTGTGAGCTGCGGGATGGTGATCCGGATCACAATGCCGTCATTCTGTGGGTTGAAGCCAAGGTTGGCCTCCACGATGGCTTTCTCTATATCGCGAATGGCTCCCTTGTCGTAGGGCTGTATTACCAGGGTGCGTGCATCCTGGGCGCTTATGTTGGCCATTTGGCTGATGGGGGACTGTGTGCCGTAGTAGTTGGCACGCACGCCCTCCAGCATGATGGGGCTTGCCTTTCCGGCACGGATCTTGAGCAGTTCGCTCTCGTAGTGCTCCAGGCCTTTTTTCATTGCCTGTTCGGTACTGTCGTAGATGGCTTTAATCTCGGGTTCCATAATAGCAAAAATAGAAAAATTAGGATACCAGCGTGCCTACTGTTTGGCCCTCGGCCAGGCGTATCAGGCTGCCGGGCTTGTTCATGTTAAAGATGATGATGGGCATCTTGTTTTCCTGGCACAGGGTAAAGGCGGTCATGTCCATTACGCTGTACCGGTGTTTTAGCACATCGGAAAAGGAGATGGTGTCGAACTTGGTCGCATTGGCATCTTTCTCGGGGTCGGCGGTATACACGCCGTCTACGCGGGTAGCTTTTAGCAGCACATTGGCCTCTAGCTCCATGGCGCGTAGGCCGGCGGCGGTATCGGTGGTAAAGTAGGGGTTGCCGGTACCGGCAGCCAGTATTACCACGCGTCCCTTCTCCAGGTGGCGCATGGCGCGCCGGCGTATGAAGGGCTCGCACACCTGGTTGATGGTAACGGCGCTCTGCACCCGGGTGTCTACCCCCAGGGTTTCCAGCTTGTCTTGCAGGGCCAGGGCATTCATTACCGTGGCCAGCATGCCCATGTTGTCGCTCTGTGCCCGGTCCATCCCCTTGCTGGCACCCTGCACCCCGCGAAACAGGTTGCCGCCGCCTATCACAATGGCGAGCTGTACGCCCATGTCTCGCACGGCCTTTATTTCTCGGCCATAGGTTTCCAGGGTGTGGGTGTCTATGCCAAAGGCTTGGTTGCCCATCAGGGCCTCGCCGCTGAGTTTGAGCAGGATGCGTGGGTACTTCATGGATCGATTGCGTGAACGGGTAGTAGAGGGGGCAAAAAAAGAGAGCCTTTTGGGCTCTCTTGCTATACGAATGAAGGTACTAGGCTCCGAGGTGGAAACGCTCGAATCTTTCTACCGTGAGCTTGTCGCTCTTTTCTTTCAGGTATTGGGCAATGGTCTTGCTGGGGTCTTTCACAAACTCCTGGTGCAGCAGGGTGTTGTCTTTCAGAAACTTGCTTAGCTTGCCCATGGCAATTTTTTCCAGCATGGCTTCGGGCTTGCCTTCGGCTCGGGCTTGCTCTTTGCCTATTTCTATCTCTTTGTTCAGCACCGTTTGGTCCACGCCTTCCTTGTCTACGGCTATGGGGTTCATGGCGGCTATCTGCATGCTTACATTTTTGCCCACTTCGCTCAGGTCTGCCCCATTGGCTCCTTTGAAGGCGGTCAGCACACCCACGCGCGCACCCGGGTGTATGTAGCAGGCTACTTTCTCCCCTGTTATCAGGGCGTATTTACTTACTTCCAGTTTTTCGCCTATGCGGCCCATGGCATCTGTCAGCGTGGCCTCCAGTGCCTTGCCACCTATCTGCATCTGGTTCAGTGCGGCCAGGTCGGCGGGCTTGTCCTTCAGGGCTTGCTGTACGATGGCCGTGCCGATGCCCTGGAAGTCATCGTTTCGTGCCACAAAGTCGGTTTCGCAGTTCAGCTCGATCATCACGGCCGTGCTGCCATCGGCAGAGATCTCGGCAAACACAGCGCCCTCAGAGGCCTCACGATCCTGGCGGCTGGCCGATACTTTTTGTCCTTTTTTGCGCAGCAGGTCAATTGCCTGGTCAAAATCGCCCCCTGCTTCTTCCAGGGCTTTTTTGCAGTCCATCATGCCAGCGCCGGTTACCTGGCGCAGCTGGTTCACTTCTTTTGCAGATACAGCCATTGCTCTATGAAATTCTAAAGGTGGGTTGAAATAATCCGGCGCGAAGGTAGTGCTTTTTTGTGGCTTTAGCTAGTAGGCTGGTTCATCTAGCCCTTCTCCGTTGTTGCCAGGGGGTAGCGCAGCCGCCAGTCATTCAGGTAGAACTTTTTGCGTTGTTCATAGGCTGCGGCCCCCAGCAGGGCATATTCCTGGCAGATGTGCGCCCACAGCTGTGGCTCGGCAGTGGCCAGGGCGGCGGTGTCTATCTTCTTTTTCTGAAAAAAAGCAGCCAGTTCTAGTTCCATGCGTGCAGAAGGGACAGTAGGGTGGGGCTGGCCTCCAGCTCCACCAGGGTAATGGGGCTGGGGCAGAAGCAGAGCACAAAGATCGCCAGGGCCAGGCCGCCTAGCAGCATTCGCTTTCGGTCTAGCCGGTGCTCATGGGCAGCCCGGGGGTGGTCTGCCCGGATAACCTGTACGGCCATAAAGCTATAGAACAGCCATATGTAGTTTTCGGGCGGATGTACCCACAGCTGTTGCAGCAGCTGCTGGCTCCCCAGTAGTAGCAGTAGGATGCCGGCATTGTGCCGGACGCGCTGATAGCCATACAGGCGAGAGAGGGTGAAGGCAATGAAGGCTAGGTAGAGTATCGCGCCAGGCTCCGTACCCAGTTCCTCTATCCGCAGCATGCCCAGGCCCCCGAATAGCAGCAGCCCCAGCACCGTGGCCCGGGCCACCCAGCTGCTGATGCGGGAGCCAAACATACCATACACCACATGGCCCCCATCCAGCTGGCCGATGGGCAGCAGGTTTAGAGACGTAAAAAAAAGAGCAATAAAGCCCGCAAACAGCAGGGGGTAGTGAAACAGATCGGTATGTGGCGGGCGCAGGGCCGGGCTAGCCAGGCTGTGCTCCAGCAGCCAGTACAGCAGGCTGTTGCCCAGCTGGGCTACCACCATGGGTTCATCGGGTGCTGGTGGCTCCCGGGGCAGCAGATGGGGTGGTGCGGCGGGGAGGGTAAGAAAACCCACCACGAGCAGCAGCAGTGCCACCACAAAGCCCGCCAAGGGCCCGGCTATGCCGATATCAAAGTAAGCCCGGGTGCTCTGTGGGCGCTCCTTCAGGCGGATAATGGCCCCCAGGCTGCCAATGTTAATGGCCCCGGCTATGGGCAAGAAGAAAGGCAGGTAGTAGGGCAGGGTAGTGCGCACCCGGTGCCAGCGTGCCACCAGGTAGTGCCCAAACTCATGACAAGTAACAAAGAGCACAAAGCCCAGCATGTAGGGCAGCCCTAGCCAAAGATGCCGGAGGTGCAGCTGTAGCTGTGGGCCCGTGCTGCCCCAGCCCGGCCAGTGCCCCCCGGTTGCCAGCTCGGCCCCGGCCAGGGTAGTGGTGCACAGGGTAGCCACAAAGAGCACCAGGGGTACTAGCCAGCTGGGCACATGGCTGCGCCGTGCTGCTGCCAGCTGGGGCTGCGCCCCATCAGCGCCAGTTTCGAAAGGATATGCGTGGGTAGGCTCCATGGGCGGAGTCAAATTTAGTACTTTTACCGCGCCTGTCTTTTTGGGGGATGCCGATTTCTTGACTCTCTCTCTTCTGTATGCGCACGCAGACCGATACACCACTACCGGACCTACATACCCTGGTGCAACTGTGGGACCACCAGTATGCCCACCAGCCCGTGGATACGCCCTTTCTGTACACGGGCCCTACCCAAGCGAGTAAGGCGTTTAGCCGGAAGGAGGTGAATGCCTTTGGCCACTGCCTGGCCGCCTACTTCATCTCGCAGGGGATGCAAAAGGGAGACCGTGTATTGCTCTTCGCCATCAATGGCCCGGTATACCTGTTTTATGAGCTGGCCCTGCAAATAGCCGGGCTGGTAAATGTAACCGTAGACCACGACACCACGCCCGAACACCTGCAGCGCATATACGAGCACGTAAAGCCCCGCACCATCCTGGTGCCCAGCTATGAGGAGTACCGGGCGCACAAGGCCTGGCTGGATGCCCACGCGGCCCAGTGCCCCATCCTGTGCGAGGCAGACCCGGAGGAAGAGATGGACGAGAGCGACCAGGTAACGGTAATGCGCAATGCCATGGAGTTTGGCAAGATATACTGGCGCGAAAACCTGGAGCAGGTGCAGGCCCGAAAACAGAGCGTAGGCCCGGCAGACATTGCCAGCATTGTGTATGACACGCGCACAGAGGCCGCGCACCACAGGGGCGTTGTGCTTAGCCAGCAGAACTTTATGCAGGGGCTAGCCAGCATCCTCACCTGCCTGCCCCACATTGGCGGGCACCGGCGTATGCTCAGCATCCTGAGCAATGCCTACCTGCTGCAGCGGCTCTACGCCTTCTATGTGCCGCTGGCAACCGGCATGGACCTGTACTGTAGCCGGGGCGCGACCCACTACTTCAGTGAGGTGCGCGCCGACAAGCCTAAAGCCGTAGTGCTGGTGCCCGACCTGCTGCTGCTGCTGCGCACAGAGGCACAGCGGCACTTTCGCAGGGGGCGCTGGCTGCGCCGACGCTACTATGAGCAGGCTTTTCGGCTGGCATACCGGGTGCTGAAGTGCCAGCACGCGGGCCAGCGGGTGGCCGTGGGCCAGCGCTTTCGCTACTGGCTGGCGCAGTACTTCATCATCCGCCCGGTCAGGCGGCGCTATTTCGGAAACCTCCACCTGCTGCTGTGCGACCGGCAGGGCCTGACGGAGGAGCTGGAGTACTACTGCCATGCGCTCCGGCTGCCGCTCGTTACAGGCTTTGGCCTGAATGAAACCACGGGGGTGCTAGCCATTAACCCCACACCTGCCCAGCGCCCCCTGTCTGCCGGGCAGGTGGTACCCGGCCTGGAGCTGAAGCCGGACGAAAAGGGCAGCCTGCGTGTGCGCGGCCCCCTGCTGATGGCGGGCTACTGGCAGGAACCCAAGCCCAAGGGCGAGTGGCTAACCGTATCTGCACCCGTGCAAATACGCATCCAGCAGGACTGGATATACCTGGGCACGCAGTAGGGTGTGCCACACATCCTGTGTAGCTGATGCAGGCCCTGCCCGGTGCCAGCCTCTTTCCTACTCGGCCTTGCCAGCCTGGCTTGTCGCCACGATATCCGCCACCGCCGCCTCGGCCTGGGCATAGCGAAAGGCGTAGCCCAGAGACGAAAGCTTCTCGCTGCTCGTATACTGGCCCTCCAGCACCAGCATGGCCTGCTCGCCCAGCATAGCTTTTATGGCAAAGCGAGGTATGGGCAGCCCACTAGGCCGGTGTAGCGCCCTGCCTAGCAGGCGCGAAAATCCGCGGTTCGTCATGTGCTGCGGGGCAGCCACGTTAATGGGCCCGGACACACTCTCGTGCTCCAGCGCATAGGCATACAGGTCCACTACATCGGCTATATGGATCCAGGGGAAGGGCTGCTGCCCGTCGCCCAGGTAGCCTCCGGCATAGAACTTGAATGGGGCCAGCAGCTTGGGGAAGGCCCCCCCCTCGGGTGCCAGTACGATGCCCGTACGCAAAAGCACCGTGCGGATACCTGCATCCCCGGCGGCCTCTTCCCAGGCCACACAGGTTCGGGCCAGGAAGTCTCGGCCCGGGCCATCGGTTTCCTGGAACACTTTTTTGGGGTCGGTGCCGTAGTAGCCTACGGCGCTGGCCTGCAGCAGTACACGGGGCTTGGGGCGCTGGGCCTGTATGTACTGCGCCACGGCCCGGGTAGCCTGCACGCGGCTATTCAGGATGATTTTTTTGTATTCGGGTGTCCACTTATGGTCGGCTATGCCAGCCCCTGCCAGGTTGATAACCGCATCCACCGGGCCCACTGCGTCGGGGTAGAGGTGCGCACCATCCCAGGGTACAAAGTGCACGGAGCCATGTGTGCTGCCGCGCTGGCCCCCGCGTGTAAGGATAAAAAGCTCATGCCCCGCGGCTACTAGCCGGGCGCTGAGCCTACTGCCTATCAGGCCAGTACCGCCTGTCATCAGGATTTTCATGCTTTTCTGGGGATTGGCCAGTTGAAGATAACAAGAAATAGGACCATCTGCCGGGCCTTAGGCCTTCAGGGGCTGGGCCGGGTTGCCCACCACTAGCTGGCTGCTGCGCACAGGCTGCAGCACCACTGCTCCAGGGGCCACCTGGGCTTCATCCTCCAGGGTAATGCCCGGGTGGATGACGGCACCTGTGCCAATGGTTACGTGGTCGCCCAGGCTGGCCCCGGCACCTATTATGGCCCCGGCACCCAGGGTGCAGTAGCTGCCTATGCGGGCCCCACTGTCAATAATTACCCCGGCCCGGATCACATTGTGTGCCTCGGCAGACACATCGGCACCGATGCTGCAGTGAGCCAGCACCAGGTTGCCCGACGCCAGGCTGGCGTGGCTGCTAAGTGCCACCGAGGGGTGGATAAGGCTGAGTGGCAACTTCTTGGCCGCAGAAAAAATAGCCTTGAATAGCTTTTGTCGTTGTTCGGGCTGCTCCAGCGCCAGCACATAGCTCTGCTCCGGATCTTCCAGTAGTTTCAGCACATTCTTATCCGCCAGCGTACCCAGCACGGGTATATCCCGAATCTCCGTTACATCGGTCTCTGTAGCAGCTACAAAGCCAAGAACCATCACATCCTCCAGGCTTAGGATCTCCAGGGCCTCCTGCGCCAGGGCGCCGGTACCAATAATCAACGTGGGCTTTTCCATATAGAACAAATTGCTGGGCGTGGAACAAAAGTAGCACAGAATCTCCGTAACCCTGTGCTGTGCAAAGGTAGGCTTTCCCTAACTTCGAGACATGGATCCTTCTCCCCAGCAGCTGCCGCTGATAGAGTGTGTGCCCAACTTTAGCGAAGGCCGGGATGCAGAAACAATTGCAGCCCTGGCCCAGGCTGTAGCCTCGGTAGAGGGGGTATACCTGCTACACCAGGATGCAGGCCCTGATGCCAACCGAACGGTACTCACGTTTGTGGGGCCGCCCGAGGCCGTTATCGATGCGGCCTTCCGGGCCATACAGGTGGCCGCCCGGTGTATAGATATGCGCAGGCAGCAGGGGGCACACCCCCGCCTGGGTGCCACGGATGTGTGCCCGCTCATCCCCCTGCAGCACATGAGCACCCACGCACTGCTGCCCTACGCCGAGCGACTGGCCCAGCGGGTGGCGCAGCAGCTACAGATACCTGTGTACCTGTACGAGCAGAGCGCCCGGGCCGCACACCGCACCCGCCTGGAGCAGATCCGGCAGGGCGAGTATGAGGGCCTGGCTGCCCGCATGCTACAGCCCGGCTGGCAGCCCGACTATGGCCCCACCCAGCCGAACCTGCAGGCGGGCGCTACCGTTATCGGCGTGCGCGACTTCCTCATTGCCTACAACATCAACCTGGATACACAGGATGTGGCCATAGCCAGGGAAATAGCAGGCCGCATACGCCAGAGCGGAACCCAGCGCCTGGGGCCGGATGGTACCCGCCTGCATGTGCCGGGCCTGCTGGCGCACGTGAAGGCCATAGGCTGGTATATGGAGGCCTACGGCTGCGCACAGGTGAGCACCAACCTGACACGCTATGCCGCCACACCCCTGCACCGGGTATACGAGGCCGTGAGCCACCTGGCCCAGGAGCTGGGCACGCGGGTAACGGGTAGCGAGCTGATTGGCCTGATCCCCAAGCAGGCGCTGCTGGACACAGGCTACTACCTGCTGCACCAGGATGCAGAACCCACGCAGGTGGACGAATCCCTGGTGATAGATAAAGCCGTGCGGACCCTAAACCTGAATACCCCCACCCCCTTTGAGCCCCAGGCGCGCATACTGGAGTATGCCCTGGCCCGCGCCCGGCAGCAGCACACGGGCAAGGGCTAGCCCCCATGCGGCACAGCTCCCCCGCCCGGGCGCGGCCAGCAGGGGAACGCATGCATCCCCCCGCCTGTTAGTGCCTGCAACAGTGTTTCTATTTTTTGCCTTTTCTCCCCGATCTTTCGACCCATGTCTACTCTCGCCCTCGAAAAAATACAGTCTCTGGGACAGCTGAAGGCAGCTGGCTACCAGCCCAAAAGCGTGAAGCAGGAACTGCGCGATAACCTGGTGCAGGCCCTGAAGGCAGGCCAAGACCCCTTTCGGGGCATCCTGGGCTATGAGGACAGCGTGATCCCCGAGCTGCAAACAGCCATCCTGAGCCGACACAACATCCTGCTGCTGGGCCTGCGCGGGCAGGCCAAAACCCGCATAGCCCGCCAGCTGGTGCAGCTACTGGATCCATACATCCCCATTGTGGCCGGCAGCGAGATCCAGGACGACCCCTTCCGGCCCCTCAGCCGTTTTGCCATCGACACCGTGCACGAGGCCGGAGAGGATACCCCCATAGACTGGCTGCACCGAGACCAACGCTATGTGGAGAAGCTGGCTACCCCAGACGTGAGCGTGGCCGACCTGATAGGCGACCTGGACCCCATAAAGGCCGCTACCCTGAAGCTGAGCTACGCCGATGAGCGAGCCATCCACTTCGGCCTCATCCCACGCGCCCACCGGTGCCTGTTTGTCATCAATGAGCTGCCCGACCTGCAGCCCCGCATCCAGGTAGCCCTCTTCAATATCCTGCAGGAGCAGGATATACAGATCCGGGGCTTTCGCCTGCGCTTTCCGCTGGATGTGCAGTTCGTCTTTACCGCCAACCCCGAGGACTATACCAACCGGGGCAGCATCGTTACTCCGCTGAAAGACCGCATCGAGAGCCAGATACTGACCCACTACCCCGAGTCGGTAGACGTGGCCACGGCCATCACCCGCCAGGAGGCCCGCACCCTGCCCGAGCAGCGCACCCGCGCCCATGTGCCCGAGCTGGTGGCACGCCTGCTGGAGCTGGTAGCCTTTGAGGCCCGAGACAGTGAGTATGTGGATGCCCACAGCGGCGTGAGTGCCCGCCTCACCATCAGCGGGATGGAGCAGCTGCACAGCGCCGTGGAGCTGCGCCTGCTGCAGAATGGCCAGGCACAAGACCACGCCCGCATTGGCGACCTGTACAGCGTGATACCGGCCATAACCGGAAAGATAGAGCTGGTGTATGAGGGCGAACAGGAGGGGCCAGCAGCCGTGGCCCACGCCCTGATAGGCAAGGCCATCCGCCGCCAGTTCAACGAACTGTACCCCAACCCCGAACGGCTGAAAAAGGAGAAAGAAAGCAATGTGTACGAAGCCGTCATCCAGTGGTTCAACAGCGGCCAGCAGCTAGACCTGACCCGCACACAAACCCACGGAGACTATGCCGCCGCGCTACAGCGGGTGCCTGGCCTGGCCCAGCTGGTAGAGCACCATCACCCTGGGCTGGAGGCCCAAACCCGGAACCTGCACATGGAGCTCATCCTGCACGGCCTGAGCGAGCAGAGCCAGATAAGCCGCCACCGCCTGGCACGCGGCGTACAGTTTACCGACATGCTGGGCAGCCTCTTCAGCACCGACTTCTCCTTTGACGACGAGGAAGAAGACGACGAAGCCTAGCACCCAGGGATCGATCGGGTAGGAGAGGGTCTTGCAGCACACCGGCGTAGGCGGGCCAGGCCAACCACCAGGCCGACTACTGCCCAAGCCGAGAGCGGGTAGTAGCCAGTGCGTGTTGCTTATTTCCTTGGGCGGTACGGCCCCCTTGGCAGAGGCTGGGGATAAGAAGCAGGCCGTGCATAAAATGCAGAATCTTTGTATAACCAGTTGGAAATAAAGGGATTGTTTCTGGCCTATTGCCTTTTCAACAGGGGGTGTGTACAGCCGGTGGAAAACGACTGCGGAACGTTCGCCAACTTCGCTACCCGTTCTGAAACAAGACTGGCTTTATGTGCGCAGGCATGCTGCCTTTGTAGCCGTTTGGGTGCCCAAACTTTTCGGGTCATTCGTCTGTTTTCTTCCTGTGAGGTGTGCACAGTGCCCCCAGCAGAAAAACAGCCTCCGGCTGCATTTGGTGGAAAGTTTGTGCCGGGCGGGTCGTACGCGCCTTTTGCCGCGCTTCCCTGCGTGTTTATACACAATGGGTGCTCAGGCAGCTGTGCTGGCCAACCTGCCTGCGTATAAGCTTTGCACAGCAAGGCTTGACGAGGGCCTACAGCAGGACGATATTTAGCAGATAAACCCGATAGACAGGAAAACACCCATCCCGCTTACCCCCGAGGCCAGGCTGTACCGGACCGGGATGTAGATGTATAGACCGTATAATAATCACCTAGAATAAAAGCACCATGTCGGAAATGAATCACGAAGAAATGAAAAGGAACAAGTATCTGGATTCGAACGAGCCGATCCTGCAGGATACACCGGGCCGCTTCGTGCTGTTCCCCATCCGGCACGACGATATCTGGCATATGTACAAGCAGGCCGAGGCCAGCTTCTGGACCACCGAGGAGATAGACCTGAGTGCAGACCTGATAGACTGGGAAGACAGGCTGAATGAGGATGAGCGCCACTTTATCAAGCACGTGCTGGCCTTTTTTGCCGCCAGCGATGGCATTGTGAATGAGAACCTGGTGCTGCACTTTATGCAGGATGTAACGATCCCCGAGGCACGCTGTTTCTACGGATTCCAGATCGCGATCGAGAACATCCATGCCGAGACCTATAGCCTGCTGATTGATACCTACATAAAGGATACCGCAGAGAAAGACCGGCTATTCAATGCCCTGGAGACTGTTCCCGCCGTGGCCCGGAAGGCCCAGTGGGCCCTGCGCTGGATAGACAATGCCGAGACCTTTGCCGAGCGCCTGGTGGCCTTTGCCGCCGTAGAGGGCATCTTTTTCAGCGGCAGCTTCTGCTCCGTCTTCTGGCTGAAAAAGCGCGGCCTGATGCCTGGCCTCAGCTTTAGCAACGAGCTGATAAGCCGAGACGAGGGCCTGCACTGTGACTTCGCCTGCCTACTCTTCAGCATGCTGCAGCACCCCACCAGCGAGACCAGGGTGCGTGAGATCATCCTGGATGCGGTGCGTATTGAGCAGGAATTTGTAACAGAAGCCCTGCCTGTAAGCCTGATTGGCATGAATGCCGAGATGATGAGCCAGTATATTGAGTTTGTGGCTGACCGGCTGATGAATGCCCTGGGCTTCGACAAGATCTACCGCACCCACAACCCCTTCCCCTGGATGGAAATGATCAGCCTGCAGGGCAAGACCAATTTCTTTGAAAAACGCGTAAGCGAGTACCAAAAGGCCGGCGTAATGTCCAGCAAGGAAGATCTGGCATTCGACCTGGACGAGGATTTTTAGTTCGCTCGCCGGGGCCTGGTGCCTGCCGCTTTATCCACTACAATCCACACATTGTGCATAATCGGCCGCTGCACCGCAGCCCACAAAGCCCGACCTTTGCACCACAATACTGATAACAATACCTAGACTAAACCGCCGATAAAACCCGCATAGCCATGTTTGTAGTAAACCGCCGGGGTGAGAAAGAACCCGTACAATTCGATAAAATCGTAAACCGAATAGATGCCCTGTGCGAGGGCCTGAACAGCAAGATAGATGCCGTACAGGTGGCCCAGCGGGTAGTGCCGGGCCTCTTTGACGGGGTGAGCACCCAGCAGCTGGATGAGCTGAGTGCCGAGACGGCTGCCAGCATGGTAACCATACACCCGGATTATGCCATCCTGGCGGCACGCATTGCGGTGAGCAACCTGCACAAAACCACCGATAGCCGCTTTAGCACCACCATCGAGATCCTGCACAAGTACCAGCACCCCATAACCGGCGAGCGTGCCAGCCTGATCAGCGATGAGGTGTATGCCGTGATAAACAAGCACGCCGCCCGCCTGGATGCGGCCATTGCCCACGAGCGCGACTTCAGCTTTGACTATTTCGGCTTTCGCACCCTGCAGCGCAGCTACCTGCTACGGGTGAATGACCACATTGTGGAGCGCCCGCAGCACATGTTTATGCGCGTATCCGTAGGCATACACATGGGGGACATAGATGCCGCCATAGAGACCTATAACCTGATGAGCGACAAGTGGTTTACCCACGCCACACCCACCCTCTTCAATGCAGGTACGCCTACCCCCCAGCTCAGCAGCTGCTTCTTGCTTACGGTGAAGGAGGACAGCATTACGGGTATCTTCGAAACCCTGAAGCAGTGTGCCGAGATCAGCAAGAGCGCCGGCGGTATTGGCCTCAGTATCCACAACGTACGTGCCAAGAGCAGCTACATACGCGGCACCAATGGCAAGAGTAACGGCATTGTGCCCATGCTACAGGTGTTTAACAACACAGCCCGCTATGTAGACCAGGGCGGAGGCAAGCGCAAAGGCGCCTTTGCCATGTATCTGGAACCCTGGCATGCCGATATCTTCGACTTTCTGGAGCTGAAGAAGAACCACGGAAAGGAAGAGCAGCGTGCGCGCGACCTGTTCTATGCCCTGTGGGTGCCCGACCTCTTCATGAAGCGGGTGGAAGCCGATGCAGACTGGAGCCTGTTCGACCCCAATGAGGCTCCAGGCCTGTTTGACAGTTGGGGAGATGAGTTTGAGCGCAAGTATACCGAATACGAACGCCGGGGCATTGCCCGCCGTACCGTAAAGGCTCGCACCCTCTGGAAACACATTGTGGATGCGCAGATAGAAACCGGCACCCCCTACATCCTGTACAAGGACCACGCCAACCGGAAGAGCAACCAGCAGAACCTGGGCACCATACGCAGCAGCAACCTGTGTGCCGAGGTGATAGAATACACCAGCCCCGACGAGGTGGCCGTGTGCAACCTGGCCTCCATAGCCCTCAGCCGGTTCGTGTTCCGGGGCGAGTTCGACTTTGAAAAACTACACCAGGTGACCAAGGTGGCTGCCCGAAACCTGAACAAAATCATCGACATCAACTACTACCCCATCCCCGAGGCACGCAATAGCAACATGCGCCACCGCCCGGTGGGCATAGGGGTGCAGGGCTTGGCAGATGTGTTCATGAAGCTGAAGTACCCCTTCGAGAGCGATGAGGCACGCCTGCTGAACAAGGCCATCTTCGAAACCATGTATCATGCGGCTATAGAGGCCAGCTGTGAGCTAGCCGAACGAGAGGGAGCCTATCAGACCTTTGCCGGCAGCCCCCTCAGCAAGGGCCAGTTCCAATTCGACCTGTGGGGCGTGCAGCCCAGCCCACGCTATGACTGGGAGGCCCTGCGCCAGCGCGTGATGAAGCACGGCGTGCGAAATAGCCTGCTCATTGCCCTGATGCCCACCGCCAGCACCAGCCAGATACTGGGCAACAATGAGTGCTTTGAACCCATTACCAGCAACATCTACAGCCGCCGTGTGCTAAGTGGAGAGTTTGTGGTCGTAAACAAATACCTGGTGAACGACCTGGTGCAGCTAGGCCTGTGGAATGAGCAGATGAAGAACAAGCTGATAGCTGCCAACGGCAGCGTGCAGGATATACCCGAAATACCCGCCGACCTGAGGGAGGTGTACAAGACGGTGTGGGAGATCAAGCAAAAGGCCATTATCGACATGGCTGCAGACCGTGGAGCCTATGTGTGCCAAAGCCAAAGCCTGAACATCTACATGCGCGAACCCAGCTTCAAGAAGCTGAGCAGCATGCAGTTCTACGCCTGGCATGCAGGCCTGAAGACCGGAACCTACTACCTGCGTAGCCAGGGTGCGGCCGAGGCCATCAAGTTTAGCTTGGACCACAGCGCGGTACAGGCTGCTCAGAAGGCCCATAGTGGTACGACTGGCAGCCTACCCGCTACCGACACCGGCGCTCAGCCCGAACAGCGGCCTAGTGCCGAGCGCTTCTTCTCCGATGACATAGAGGCAGCCGCCTGCAGCCTGGACGACCCGGACTGCCTGGCCTGTAGCGCCTAGCACGCCGTGAGGCACTTGCGTATTTAGGTATAGGGGCTGGTGCTACCTTTGGGCTGTATTGGGGCAGTAGGCTTCGTATTGCTTAAGTTAGATATAGGGTAAAAAATTCTGTAAGCCTTTGCCCTGGGGCTAATAGCCACTCAGGCCTCGAGGTTTCTCCAGATTAATAAGAGGACGATAAATCGCTACTACTGCTTTTTCGGGATGCCCGCCCGCCCATTGGCATTCCCAGCCGCGTGCTGTATCTTGCCTGCATGTCCCTAGCCGATACGGTACAGCTGGCCGCCGACTGGAAGCAGGTGCTGGCCCCCGCCCTGGAGGCGCCCAGCTTCCGGCAGCTGGTGCAGTTTCTGAAAGCCGAAAAGGCCGCCGGAAAAACCCTGTATCCCCCCGGGCCCCTTATTTTCAATGCCTTTGCGCATACGCCCTACCGGCAGGTGAAAGCGGTCATCCTGGGCCAGGACCCCTACCACGGGCCCGGGCAGGCACACGGGCTATGCTTCTCGGTACCCCCGGGGGTGCCCATCCCGCCCTCGCTGGCCAACATCTACAAGGAGCTGCAGGCCGACCTGGGCCAGGCCCCGCCACCCCACGGTAACCTGGAGCGCTGGGCCCGGCAGGGCATCCTGCTGCTAAATGCCACCCTGACGGTGCAGGCTGAGCAGGCGGGTAGCCACCAGCACCGAGGCTGGGAACCCTTTACCGATGCCGTTATCCAGGCGCTGAACGAACGGCCAGGGCCGCCCATTGTCTTCCTGCTGTGGGGCAGCTATGCCCAGAAGAAGGGCCAGATCATAAACCGAAACAGGCATCAGGTGCTACAGGCACCCCACCCCAGCCCACTCTCTGCCCACCGGGGCTTCCTGGGCTGCCGTCATTTCTCGCAGGCAAACGCGCACCTGCTCGCCAGCGGCCAGGCCCCCATCGACTGGACTCCCTAATCCCCCCTCCATGCCTCGCACCCTGCTTCGCTTCTCAGCCGCCCTCTTTGGCCTTATCAGCCTGTACGGCCTGCATGCCCAGCCCGCACAGGTAGACGTAACCCACTACGACCTGCACCTGGAGCTAGACCTGCCCCGGCGGCAGCTACAGGGCGAAGCGCAGATCCACTTCACCGTACTGGAGCAGCCGCTGCGGGTGCTGCGGCTATCGCTACACCAGCTAAAAGTGCAACAGGCCCGGCTGGCCGGGCACCCGGACAAACTGGTGTATGAGCAGGTGGGAGACGAACTGCTGATAGAGCTACCCCAGCCCATGTCCAGGGGGAGCAAACAGCAGCTTAGCCTGGCCTACCAGGGTACACCCGATGCGCCCAGCCTGTTCGGTGGCGTGTATATGGCCGATAGCAGCGCCTACAACCTGGGCGTGTGGATAGAGGGCAATCCGCCCAGCTTTGGCCGAGCCTGGTATCCGTGTATAGACAATTTTACGGACAAGGCCACCTATACCACCCAGATCACCGTGCCTAGCCGCCTCATGGCCGTATCGGCAGGAGAATACCAGGGGGCCACACCCAGCCGAAAGGGCACCACCACCCACCGCTGGGAATTACAGCAGCCCATCCCTACGTACCTGATGAGCTTTGCCGTGGGCAACTATGTGGCCGTGCGGGATACGGTGCAGGGCCAGGAGCGGCCCATCCCCATTGCCCTGTGGGTGCCCCCCCACAGGGTGGCCAGTGCCCGGGCCAGCTTTCGCCAGCTGAAAGCCTGCTTCCGGGCCTTCGAGAGCTGGTTTGGCGCCTACGCCTGGCCACACATTGGCTATGTGGCCGTGCCTATGCAGGGCGGTGCCATGGAGCATGCCACCAACATAGCCTACCCCCTACAGCACATAGACGGCAGCGAACTGCAAAACACCCTGTGGGCGCACGAGCTGGCCCACAGCTGGTTTGGCAACCTGGTAACGGCAGTCAGCCCCAGCGAGATGTGGCTGAACGAGGGCTTTGCCCGCTACTGCGAAACCCTGTTTATAGAGGCCACACAGGGGCCTGCCGCCGCCCGGCACTACCAGGCCCAAACGCACTATGCTGCCCTGACCCGCTGCCCACTGGCAGACGGCGGGCACTACGCCGTGGCACATGCGCAGCCCGAGCACACCTATGGCTGCACGGTGTACGACAAGGGGGCCACTGTGGTGCACGCCATGCGCCACCAGCTGGCAGATAGCCTCTTCTTTGGCGGGCTGCGCCACCACCTGGCCGCCTACGCCTGGCGCAACGCCGATACGGATGGCCTGCGGCATAGCCTGGAGCAGTACAGTGGCCAGGACCTGGCCGCCTTCTTTGCCGGCTGGGCCGAGCAGGGGGGCTTTCCGCACTTCCGGCTGGCCGATACCGTCCGCCTCCACCCAGACAGCCTGCGGGTAACCCTTGTGCAGCAGCTGTACCACCGGCAGGCTCCCGTAGCCCGGGCCTATGTTCCCCTGTGGGCCGTGCACCCCCACCTGCCCACGCGCCGCTACCGGGTGGCCATTCAGGGCGAGCGCGATACGGCTACGCTGGCCGTACCCACCGGCTACCAGCTGTGGCTAGACCCCGAGAACAGCCTGAGCGATGCCCGCCTGTGCCGCCTGGATACCCTGACCGCCGAGCAGCCCGCACACGCCTATGCAGAGCTGGAGCTGGACCTGGCAGGAACCGGCACGGCATTCAGCTGCCTGCACCTGGGCCTGCCAGACAAGGGCCCGGGCCCAGCCTATCCCCGCTGGTGGGAGGTGCAGGGCTGGACCCAGGGCGAGCTACAGTTCCGCTTCCACTACGCGGCGGCCAGGAAACCTGCCATAGAAGCAGACAGCCCCGAACAGCCCTACCTACCCTACCTGTACTACCAGGCCAGCCCGCTGGCCGGCTGGCAGCAGCTAGCTGCCCTCCCGCTCTCGGGTCGGCACGAGATACCCCACACCGGCAGGCCGGGCCGCTACGCCATTTTCTATCTGCCCGAACCCGCTACAGACTAGGGGGAGGCCATACGCCTTGTAACACCCTCCCCCATCCTCATCCCGAACCCCAGGCAAGGAGTAGGGGAAACCAGCCAGCGGATAACAGCGCCAGGATAACAGCAAAAAATCGCTTGCCCCCGAAACAAGAAAGAGCACCCCGGGGAGTGCTCTTTCTTGTTCAGGAAGATCTGAAATTCCTGGCCGCAAGACCTGGCCGGCCTATACGCGCTAGCCACAGAGGGGCTACTCGCGGCTGCTACCCATAAAGCGCAGCAGGAAGAGGAACAGGTTTACAAAGTCGAGATACAGAGACAGGGCACCCATCAGGCTGGCTTTTTTAGCCAGAGAGGTATCATCGCCGTACATGCCGCTCTCGCGTACAATGCGCTGCATGTCGTAGGCTGTAAGGGCGCTGAAGATGATGACCCCGGCTGCACCGTAGATATAGCCCAGCGTGCTGCTGCCTACAAACATATTCACCAGGCCCACAACCACCAGGCCAATAAGCGCCATCATGAAGTAGCTGCTGTACTTGGTCAGGTCTACCTTGGTAGTAAGGCCGATGATGGACATAATGCCGAACATGGCTGCGGTGGTGAAGAACGTAAGGGCAATGGAGCCTGCAGTATACACCACAAAGATAAAGCTCAGGCTAACCCCCATCGTGGCGGCATAGAGGCCAAAAAGTACGGCTGCTACCGGGTAGCTCAGCTTATTGATGCCAAAGCTAAGCACCAAGATAAAGGCCAGCGGCAGTAGCATAACAAAGATGCCCATTCCCGACAGGGTGCCCAGCAGGGTACCGCTTGCATCCCCGCCGTTTGCCGAGATGGTCTGTATGTCTGCCAGCAGCTGCTGACCCAGCAGATAGGCAATCACACCGGTAATGGCAAGGCCTACGGCCATGATGCCCAGCACCCGGCGCAGAAACACATTGACGGTGCTGGTGGAAAGCACAGCGCCTGTGGCCGTGCTCCAGTTATTTCCATAGTAGTTATTCATCTTTTTGAATTAGAGTGGTTTTCGACCCAAATTAAACACAAAAAGGATAGGTTTCGTGCACGGTAGTGCGATATTTTTCGTCCCCGGGGACGCTCGCGCCCGCATCATCTGGCAGCAAAAGCCCTGCCAGCCACAGGCAGCTGCCATTTTGACGCACTTGGTAGCCTGTTCCGGGCACACTATCTTTACGCCTGGCTATGATGTCAGAAAACACCTCCGCCCACACCCCCGGTGCCAGCCCCATCCTGGTGGTGCAGGGCATACACAAGCACTATGGCAAGCTGCCCGTACTGAAGGGGGTAGACCTGGCCCTGCACCCACGCGAGGCAGTAGCCCTGCTGGGGGCCAGTGGGGCGGGCAAGAGTACCCTGCTGCAGATAATGGGTACGCTAGACCGGCCCGATGCGGGGCAGCTGTACTATGCCGGAGCGCCGCTGCATAGCCTAAAAGCCCGGGCGCTAGCACACTTTCGCAATCAGCAGCTGGGCTTTGTGTTTCAGTTTCACCACCTGCTGCCCGAGTTTAGCGCACTGGAAAATGCCAGCATGCCAGCCTACATAGCCGGTACTGCCCGCCGCGAGGCCGAGGCCCGGGCCGAGGCCCTGCTGGTAGAGCTGGGCCTCGGCGAGCGGCTGCACCACAAACCCAGCGAAATGAGTGGCGGAGAACAGCAGCGCACGGCCATAGCCCGCGCCCTGATTAACCAGCCAAAGGTGCTGCTGGCCGATGAACCCACCGGAAACCTGGACACCCCCAATGGCGAAAAGCTGATAAACCTGCTGCTAGACCTGGCCGAGCGCCATGACCTGAGCATACTGATAGCCACCCACAACCATGAGTTTGCCGCCCGCTGCCACCGCCAGGTATACATGCAGGATGGTACCCTGCAGTAGGTAGGCAGGGCAAATACTTAAAAGTGTTTACTTTGCTGCTCCTAAGCAGTCAATGCCATGTCCAAGCTACCGCCCAACCCTTGGTTAAAGCCCATACGGGATGTCTTGCTAACAGGCCTGGCTCTGGTAGGGCTGTACTACGTGCTGGAGGTAGTGGTGTATTTTCTTGCGGCTGCCGCTCTCACCCTGCTGGGCAGGCCTATTCATACCCTGCTGAGGAGTGTAAGGATATCCCGGCGCTGGGGGGTGTCCAGTTCTGCAGCGGCACTCATCACCGTGCTCGGCTTTTTTGCGCTGCTGGCAGGGCTACTGTGGCTAATCGTACCGCCCGTGGTAAGCCAGGTGGTGGCCCTCTCTAACACAGACCCGCACAAGATGGTGGAGGCGCTGCAAGAGCCCCTAAACGCCCTCTACAAGCAGCTAGATAAGTGGGGGCTGGGTAGTGAGGCGAATGAAATCATACACTCGGCCGTGGCCGACCTGCGGGCCAACCTGCTAAACAGTGGCCTGCTGGCCAGCCTGATAGCCCTGGTGGAAGACATAGGCAGCACGCTGATCGGAATCTTCTCCATCGGCTTCATGGCCTTTTTCTTCCTCAAGGAACCCGGTACCCTGGGCCGTATTTTTATTACCCTGGTGCCCAGTGTGTTTGACCAACGGATGGAAGAGGCACTCGTTAAGCTGAAAACACAACTCCGCCGCTACTTTTTGGGCCTGCTGGGCCAGACAGCCATCTTCACCACCTTGCTTACCTCTAGTTTGTATCTACTGGGATTCCGAGACGCGCTACTCATTGGGCTAATAGGAGGGATTCTCAACCTGATACCCTATCTTGGCCCTATGATCGGTGGCGCATTTGGCATCCTGCTGTTTGTTGCCGGAAACATCACTATGCCCTTCCCCTTCCTACAGGAAGGTATTCTTATTCTGATAGCCGTATTCCTGGGCTGCCAGGCCGTGGACAACCTTTTTGTTTCTACCCTCATCTTCAGCAATACCTTGAAGACACACCCCTTGGAGATATTTGTGGTAAGCTTGGTAGCGGGCATACTGGGGGGCGTAGTCGGGATGGTGATTGCCATACCCTGCTACACTGCCGTGCGGGTCTTCCTCAAGGAATTTATGCCAGAAAACCGCTTCGTAAAGGCACTCTCCAGCTAGGCTGCACACGCCACCTGCCTGTATGTCGCAGCGATAACCTTTCGTGGGTATGGATACGTAGACCCCAAAAGCTGGCACCCGTCCCTTGGCGGCCCGCCAGCCTGTTCCCCTCAATTCCGTACATATAAGCTCCAGGTTGTACGCTGTATACACCAGGCAACCCAGACAAAGCCAAGCAAGAGAACCCATGTACCCTTCGCCCATAACCAATGCCGCAGCCTGGATGCTACTACTGGAAGCCGAGATGCGAAAGCATGTAGCCGAAGCAAAAGCCAATTTCGGCACCCTCACAACCGAGCAGCTATACGGGCATTATCAGGACGGAAAGTGGAGCCTGGCCGAGCTACTGTGCCACATGACCCGGGCCGGAGAGGCCTGGCTACCCCGGCTAGAACAAGCAATAAAGCATAGCAAACCCGTGGAAAAGCCCCTGCGCGGGCACAGACATAGAAGGGCCGGCGGCCGACTGCTGGCACAGCTACAGAGCGAAAAGCCACTGAAGGCACCCCGGCCCTTGCACCCGAAGCAGGGCCTGGCACAGCTGCCGGATCGAGATACGTTGCTTAAAAACTTCTGCAAAACCCAGCTCAGCATCGCAGACCTGATGGCCGGAGCGATCATGCTGGACCTGCAGCACACCCACCTGCGCCTACCCACCAGCCGCCTATTGCGCTACAACCTGGGCGATGCTTTTGCCATCCACACCTATCACGTAAGGAGGCACCTGAAACAAGCCTATGAAGGAATCCGAATGCCCGACTTCCCCCATCCGGAGCACGAGCCAGCCAGCTGAATGCAAGCTATTGGATGCCGTAACCGTTCAACCATCGTTCATTTTTTGCCTACTTTGTAGAGCTGCAAACAAGGAGGTACCACATGGCCAGACAGAACATACCCGATGCGGGAGACTGGATAAACAGCCTGGAGGGTATAATGCGCGAACAGGTAGTGGAGGCGGCCGACCGTTTCCTTGCCCTGAGTGTTATGCAACTAAACTGGCGCCACCAGCCCGACAAATGGAGCATAGCCGAGCTGCTACAGCATCTGAATGCCGCGGCAGACCTATACACACCCAGGCTGAATAAGGCAGTAACACGTGCAAGGCCGGTAAAAAGTGCCCAGCGGGCGCACCGGAACGGAAGGATGGGCCAGCTGTTTATCCGTGGATTGAGAAGCAAAAAGACATTCAAAAGCCCGAAAGACTTTGAACCCGACCTGAGCAACATAGCAGACCCTCATGCAGTGGTTCGCGACTTCAGGCAGAAGCAACTGGCTATAGCCGAACTGATGGCCAAAAGCCAGCAGCTGGACCTACAGAGAACCCGGCTGAGCTCACCAAGTAACTTCCTGCTGCGCTTCAACCTGGGCGATGCCTTTGCCATCCACACCTACCATGTGAAAAGGCACCTGGAACAGGCCCAGGAGCGAATCCAAATGTCGGGCTTCCCGCCAGCGTAGGCATTCGCACCGCACCCACGTGGCCCACGCAGTAGCCCCACGCCGTACGGCCAGTCCCACGCAAAACAGGATCGGCCAAATAAGCGGGGGGTCGCACCGCCCTGTATACAAAAAAGATTGCGACATAAAAACCGCTCCGCCAGTGGGAGCCTAAGCCGCTTTGCCTAACTTTGATCCCGTGTTTTATCGCGACTTCAAACTGGGAATATTGGGCGGCGGCCAGCTGGGAAGAATGCTGGTACAGGCCTGTGTAAACTACGATGTGGAAACCGCAGTGCTGGACTACGACCCGCAAGGGCCCTGCCGCTATAGCCCAAACTTTGCCAAAGGCGACTACCACAAGTACGAGGACGTGATGGCCTTTGGCCAAGGCTGCGACCTGCTGACGATAGAGATCGAGCACGTGAACGTGCAGGCCCTGGAGGTGCTGGCTGCACAGGGAAAAACCATCTATCCCCAGCCTCACATCATCCGCATGGTGCAGGATAAGGGCCTGCAAAAGCAGTTTTATGCCGAGCACGGCATCCCCACGGCCCCCTACAGGCTGGTAGAGAGCAAAGACCAGCTGCTGGCCGAAGCCGAATATCCCCTGGTACAAAAAATGCGCACCGGTGGCTACGACGGCCAGGGCGTACGGGTGCTAAACAGCTACGAAGAAGCCGCAGAATGCGCCTTCGCTGTGCCCGCCGTGCTAGAGGAAAGGATCCCGATAAAGGAAGAGATCAGCGTAATCGTGGTACGCAACCCGCAGGGAGAGATACAGAGCTACCCCCCGGTGGGCATGGTGTTTCACCCGCAGGCCAACCTGGTAGAGTACCTCATCAGCCCGGCCCCCCTGCCGGGCAAGGTGGCCGAGCAGGCCGACCAGATAGCCCGCCAGATAGCCGAGAAACTGGAGATCGTGGGCCTGCTGGCCGTAGAGATGTTCTGGACTACAGACGGGCGTCTGCTGGTGAACGAAATAGCCCCCCGCCCGCACAACAGCGGCCACCACACCATAGAGGCCAACATGACCAGCCAGTTTGAGCAGCACCTGCGCGCCATACTGGGCCTGCCCCTGGGCAGCACCCGCCACTACGGCCCGGCAGCCATGCTAAACCTGCTGGGGGCCGAGGGCCACAGCGGAAAACCCGTGTACAACGGCTTGGAAGATGTGCTGAAAATGACCGGCGTAAAACTGCACCTGTACGGCAAAAAGGAGACTCGCCCCTTCCGCAAAATGGGGCACATCACCCTGATAGCCGACAGCTGGGAAGAGATACTGGAAAAAGCCCGCTACATACAGCAGAACCTGACGGTAACCACATGAGTACAGCCAGCCCAAAAGTAGGCATCATAATGGGTAGCCAGAGCGACCTGCCTGTGATGCAGCCTGCCGCCGATATACTGAGGGAGCTACAGGTGCCCCACGAGCTGACTATTGTGAGTGCCCACCGAACCCCCCAGCGCATGGCCACCTACGCCACCCAGGCGGCCGAGCGCGGCCTACAGGTCATCATAGCCGGGGCGGGGGGGGCCGCCCACCTGCCCGGTATGGTAGCCAGCTATACCACCCTGCCAGTAATAGGCGTACCGGTGAAGAGCAGCAACAGCCTGGACGGCTGGGATAGTATCCTCAGTATCCTGCAGATGCCCGGGGGCATACCTGTGGCCACCGTGGCCCTAAACGGCGGCCTGAATGCCGGCCTGCTGGCTGCCCGCATGCTAGGCCCACACGACCCCGCCCTGGCCCGACGCCTGCTGGCCTACCAGAAAAGCCTGGAAGAAAAAGTGCTAAAATCGGCCGAAGAGCATAGCCGGAACTACCAGCCCTGAGTGGCAGGAAGCCTGGTGCAAAGCTTGGCAGGAACCTCTCCCCCTGTACGCACCTCCCTGGTCTCCGCTCACAAACTCGTGAGATGCGTACAGCTAGCTTTCTTGTCTCAGCCCAAACCTTAAACACCAGGAAACAGCTGGGCTGTTACCTACGCCTGTAACAGCCCGGCCAGCTGCTGGCGCAGGGCTGTCAGTTTGGCTTCGGCATCGGCCTGCTTTTGTCGCTCCTTTTCTATGATCTCGGGTTTGGCGTTGGCCACAAAGCGTTCGTTGGCCAGCTTTTTCTGCACACTGTCCAGGAAGCCCTCGGTGTAGGCAATCTCGGCCTCCAGCTGCGTGCGCTGGGCCTGGGCGTCCTGCTGCGGGGCGGGTAGGTATAGGGTGTGTGCCCGCACCACCCGGGCCACGGTGCCATAGGGCTGGCTGGCCACCTGGCCTATCTCGCTCAGGCTACCAAAGCGCTTCAGCAGCTCGGCATATTGGGCAAAGAGGGTGGGTGCATCTGTATGCACCGCCAGGGGTAGGGGCTCCTTCATGCCCAGGCCCAGCTGCTGGCGCATGGCCCGCAGCTCGGTGATCAGGGTCTGAATCTCAGCCATTTCGGCCAGTGTATCGGGGTCGGTGGGCAGGGCTGCAGGCATGCGCAGCTGGGCTACCATCAGGCAGTCTTTGGGCTTGCGCGTGTGCACGGCCTGCCACAGCTCTTCGGTAAGGAAGGGCATGAAGGGGTGCAGCAGCTTCAGCAGGTCTTCGAATAGTATGCGCGTGTCGTGATAGGCCCGGGCACTGATGCGGTCGCCTGCGGCAGGTTTTATCATTTCCAAGTACCAGGCGCAGAAGTCGTCCCACACCAGCTTGTATACGGCCATCAGTGCCTCACTCAGGCGAAACTGGCCGAACAGGTGATCCAGCTCGCGGCTTACCTCGCTAATGCGGGCCTGCAGCCAGCGAATGGCTTGTTCCTCCACCACACTGGCAGGCCGGTTGGGGTCTTGGCTTTCGCCCAGGCCCACCAGCAGGCGGTAGCTGTTCCATATTTTGTTTCCAAAGTTTCGGCCCTGCTCCACATAGCTAATGTCGAACAGCAGGTCGTTTCCCGCCGGGGCACTAAGCAGCATACCCACCCGTACGCTATCGGCCCCGTACTGGGCAATGAGGTCGAGCGGATCGGGGCTATTACCCAGGCTCTTGCTCATTTTCCGGCGTTGCTTGTCTCGCACTATGCCGGTTAGGTATACATTCCGGAAGGGCACCTGGCCCGCATATTCCTGCCCAGCCATGATCATGCGTGCTACCCAGAAGAAGAGGATCTCGGGGGCGGTTACCAGGTCGTTGGTGGGGTAGTAGTACCGGAAGTCCTTGTTCTTGGGGTCCAGAATACCATTGAACACACTGAGGGGCCACAGCCAGCTGCTAAACCAGGTGTCTAGCACATCGGGGTCTTGCTCCAGGCCCAGCTCTACGCCCTGCTGCTGGGCCAGGTAGGCATCGGCCTGTGCCCGGGCATCGGCCTCGGTTTCGGCCACCAGGATGTGGGGCTCCTGGGGCTGGCCCTTTACGCTATAACTCAGGTACCAGGCAGGTATACGGTGCCCCCACCACAGCTGGCGGCTAATGTTCCAGTCGCGGATGTTTTCCATCCAGTGGCGGTAGGTGTTCAGAAAGCGATCCGGTATTAGCTTCACCTGGCCCTGCTCCACGACCTGCAGGGCGGGGCCTGCCAGCTGGCGCATGTCCAGAAACCACTGGTGGGTTAGGCGGGGCTCTATAACAGCGCCTGTGCGCTCGCTGGTACCCACTTTGTTTTGATAGGGTTTTTCCTGCTCCATCAGGCCCTGGGCCTTCAGGTCGGCCACCACTTTCTTTCGGGCGTTGAAGCGATCCAGGCCGGCATAGGCTCCGCCCAGCTCGTTCAGGCGGCCATCGGGCTGCAGCACATTCAGGATTTCCAGCCCGTGCCGCTGGCCTATTTCATAGTCGGCCACGGAGTGGGCAGGGGTAATCTTCAGGCAACCCGTCCCAAACTCGGGGTCTACATGCGCATCGGCGATGACAGGGATCGTGCGGTCGGTACCGGGTATGCGCACCTGCCTGCCTATCAGGGCTTGGTAGCGGGCATCCGCTGGGTTTACGGCCACGGCCACGTCGGCAAAGATGGTTTCGGGCCGCGTGGTAGCCACCACCAGGTACTGGCCGGGTGCATCGGCATAGGGGTAGCGCAGGTAGTACAGCAGGCCATTCACCTCCTGGCACACCACTTCCTCATCGCTTACGGTGGTGCGGGCCTGGGGGTCCCAGTTTACCATTCGGTAACCTCGGTAAATGAGGCCCTTTTTGTACAGGTCTACAAATACATGTAGCACCGATCGGCTCAGGTCTTCTTCCATGGTAAAGCGCGTACGCTCCCAGTCGCAGCTGGCCCCCAGCTTCTCCAGCTGCTGCAGGATGATGCTGCCGTACTTTTCCTTCCAGGCCCAGGCATGCTCCAGAAAGGCCTCGCGGCCAATGTCCTCCTTCCGGATGCCTTGCTCGGCCAGCATGGCCACCACCTTGGCCTCCGTAGCAATGCTGGCATGATCCGTACCCGGCACCCAGCAGGCATTGTAGCCCTCCATCCGCTTTCGGCGGATCAGCACATCCTGGATGGTATTGTTCAGCATATGGCCCATATGCAGGATGCCGGTTACATTGGGCGGGGGGATAACGATGGTATAGGGCGGGCGGGCATCGGGCTTGCTACGAAAGAAGCCCTGGCTGCGCCAGTGCTCATACCACTTCGCCTCATACTGGGCAGGGTCTAGCGTCTTGCTAAGTTCGATCATGGCGCAAAGTTACACAGGATGAGACGTTGTGCGGCAACAGTACGCATACCCATGCGGGGGCAGGCCTACTCCCGCCTCGCACTCGCCCTGCTATTGGCATAGCATTACCAGCGCACGGATGCTCAATCAGTTGTGCAGAGTACAGGAGGGTGGGGGCACGGCCAGAAACGCATCAAAACGAGGTACCCATGCAAACTAGTTGACACAAACCCATAGAAGCTCCTGCGAGAGGAGCTGGGTGTCTAGAATCTGTATCCTACTAGCAGCTTGCCCGTGAAAAAATAGTCTGGTTTTCCATCCCGAGGGCCTATTATTTCCTCCCTGTTCATACCACGCAGGTACCCGGCCTGTGGGATAATATAAAAACCTTTTTTCTCGGCCGGTTTTATATCAAATCGATATCCGGCATTGAATTCGATGAAATGGACAAATCCTTCGTAATCCTTATCGCGGCCAAGCTTTTCGAACTCATAGATATTCCGCGTGCCCCACACATAGCCGGCTAGATACTAAGCCTCCAGGTGTAGCCCCTTGTAAAGGTAATGGCGGTAGCCGAGGGAAACAAGATGCTCGGATATTCGTTCTACCACATCATGCTCTATGTTTGGGCGAACAAAGGCCCCGAGCATAATGTCGCCCCGCTTGCCGGGATGCTGGCCCCAGACCGTGCGCGTAACCTTGGCCGTAAATATATTTACCTCTGGTACAAATGGCTGAACGAGATCCAGCTCAGCACCCCACACAGGCGTACCCTGCTGTGCATGAACAAGACCAAGGCCCATGCAAACGAAAAGAACAAGTGCGTAAATGTTTTTCATGGCTCAATAGCTTTTAGCCAAAAATAGAAGAGAAGCAGACTTTTGGCGTTAACATAGATTAAAAAATCGGAATTGGAGCAAAATCTACTGCACTACGGCAACTCATTCGAAACCGCGTAGTTTCAATCCGTATCCTGCCTCCCCCTTTACCACACGCCACCCTAGCCCTACCGAGCAGCTAGAAGCTGTATGCCACAGGGGCAACTCAATGCTGCCCTCCTCCGGGGTGGGGGTAGCGCATCGCTTTGCCGCTACGTGCCCCACAGGGGGCTGAACTACAGTCGTTCGTACCCCCCGTCCGCTAGTCTACGTTGTCGAAGAGGAAGCTGTTGTTATCGCGCAGGCGGTAGCGTTCTTCTCCCTCGTCGCTCACCGTCAGGCGACTGATCTTTCGGTTTTGCTGCACAGTTTCTTCCGGCTCTATGTCCACCTGCCTGCGCAGATAGCTGGGTACGCGCTCCAGTTCCTCCACGTCCTTGGGGTTGGTGGGGTCCAGGCGCTGGGGCCGGGATGGCTGGGGGCTATGGGGCCGAGGCGTGGGGCTGGGATCGGGCTTCGGCTGGTGATAAAAGTTGGTAGCGGGGCGCGTGCGGCCCCCTGTGTCCATGGCATCAAACAGGCTTGGTGTGTGTCGCTCAGGCTGCGGGGGCTGGGGGGCCGGTCGCCTGCGCTTAAACTTATCTACCGGTGGCTCTTCTGCTTCGGGCTGTGGCTGGTGCGCGGGGGGCAGGTCTACGCCTTCGTCCTCGTCCTCTATTTCCAGTATAAAGGGTTTTTTCTCCTTTTCCGCTGGCACCCTGGCCGGGGGGGGCGAAGCTATGGGGCCAGCCTGTATCTCCAGCTCGGGCATCGGGCGGCTTACGGGTGCTTGGTGCGGTTGGTCAAAGCCGGTGGCGATGACAGTTACGGTCAGGTCATCTCCGGCCTCATCCGTCAGCACCTGGCCCAGGATGATGCGGGCATTATCGCCCACGGCTTTGTGGATGTATTCACCTATTACCTCCACTTCGTCCATGGTAAGGGTGTCTTCACTGGCGGTAATGTTTACCAGCACGCCGGTGGCCCCGCTAATGTCTACATTATCCAGCAGCGGGCTACTCAGGGCATCTTCCACGGCGTTGATGGCCCGGTTGTCTCCGTGGTGGGTGGCCATACCCATCAGGGCACTGCCGCTGCCTTTCATCACCGTTTGTACATCGGCAAAGTCTACGTTCATATAGCCCTCTATGGTAATGATCTCGGCTATGCCCTTGGCGGCATCGCACAGCACCTTATCGGCCATCTTGTAGGCATCGCGGGCCTTGATATTTCGGGGGCAGATCTCCATCAGGTTGGCGTTGTTTATCACCAGCAGGGTGTCTACCACGCGCTGTAGCTCGGCCACGCCCGACTTGGCTATTCGGTTTCGCCAGTCGCCCTCAAACTTGAAGGGGGTGGTAACGATGCCCACCGTGAGGATGCCCATCTCTCGGGCTATTTCGGCTATAACAGGTGCAGCCCCGGTACCGGTGCCCCCGCCCATGCCGGCGGTGATAAACACCATGCGGGTATTGCCCTGCAGAATGTGGCGTACATCCTCACGGCTCTCCAGCGCGGCCTCGCGGCCTACCTCCGGCTTGGCTCCGCAGCCCAGGCCATTGGTAAGCTCCATGCCCAGCTGGAGTTTATTGGGGATGGGGCTACCCTTTAGCACCTGCAGGTCGGTATTACAGATGTAAAAGTCTACGCCCTCGATGCCTTTTTCGTACATGGTACGCACGGCATTTCCGCCGCCACCGCCCACGCCGATTACCTTAATGAGGTTTTCGGTGTCGAAATGTGAAGTGGCAGGATCGGAGATCGGAAAGTCAAAGTCTATGCCAGCCATAAGTGTTATTCTATAGTGGTAGTATTGCTGCCGGTTACGTTGGATTCGAACCAGTTTTTGATGCGCGATACAAGCTTTCCGCTACCCGGGTCTGCCTCGGGCAGCTGGGTGCGATAGCCGCCTCCGGCCTGCTGTATTTTTCGCCTGGCGGGGCGGGTTTCAGCCTCGGGGCTGGCAGGGGGAGTGGCTTCTTTTTGCAGGCCATACACCACCAGGCCGGTGGCGGTGCTGTACTGTGGGTAGCGGGTTTCGGCCACCATCCCCTTGGCAAACTGGCTGCTGGGGCTACCCACGCGGCAGTCTATGCCCGTTACATACTCTACCAGCTGGCTAATGTGGTGCAGCTGGCTGGTGCCACCGGTCAGCACGATGCCGCCCACCAGTTTGCTTCGGTACCCACTCTTGTTTATTTCCTGCTCCACAAACTCCATTAGCTCCTCTACCCGCGCCTGTATAATGTGGGCCAGGGTCAGGTTGCGGATCTCTTTGGGCGGGCGGTTGCTCAGGCCCGTGATGGTGATAATCTCCTCCTGGTCGGCCAGGGCATCGGCTTTGGCGCTGCCATAGCGGGTTTTCAGCAGTTCGGCCTGGCGCACCATCACATTGCAGCCGTGCTTTATGTCTTCGGTAACCACCTGGCCGCCAAAGGGGATGACTGCTGTGTGGCGGATGATGCCGTCTTCGAAAATGGCGAGGTCTGTGGTGCCGCCGCCCATATCCACCAGGCATACGCCGGCTTCCTTTTCCTCCTCGCTCAGCACCGAGTAGCTGCTGGCAATGGGCGCATACACCAGCTCCACAATCTCCAGGCCGGCGCGGCGGATGCAGCGTGCCAGGTTCCGCACGCTATTGCTGTGGGCCATTACGATGAGGTAGTTGCCCTCCAGGCGTACACCGCTCATGCCTACGGGGTCTTTTATCCCGGCCTGGGCATCTACGGTATACTCCTGGGGTAGCACATGCAGGATCTCCATGCCCAAGGGGATGGGCACGCGGTGCATGTCTGCCGCCAGGCGGTTCAGGTCTTCCTGGCAGATCTCCATATCGGGGTCGGGCAGGGTGATAATGCCCTTCTGCTGCTGGCTACGGATGTGCTCGCCGCTGATGGCCACATGTACGGCATTGATCTCCACATTGGCGTGCTTCTCCGCCTCCTCTACGGCGTAGCGGATGGCGGCCACCGTTTTGTCGATGTTGTTGATCTCACCCCGCTTCACGCCGTCGCTATCGGCCTGCCCTTTGCCCAGGATGTCGATGTTTCCGTACTCATTGTACTTGCCCACCACCGCCACCACCTTGGTGGTGCCAATGTCCAGTCCTACTATAATGCGCTCCGTATTCATATTCTGTTCACGATCTTTTGGTGGCCACTATCTGCCCGTCATACTTCAGTGCTATGGACTTGTAGTAGCGCCATCCGCGTACCGATAGTACTTCCTGGTAGAAATGCAGCAAATGCTTTAGCTTTTTCTGGTAGTCATAGGGCGCACCGAATAGGATGCGCAGCTCGCCCAGGGTGGGATACAGCACCAGGTCTCCGGCCCTGTCTCGGTACAGCTCGCTGATGTGGGCCCGCCAAAACTCATCTTCGGCTATGTGGTGCAGCATGGGCACCAGGGTCATCAGGGTGCTATCGGCCTCAGGCTGGTGGGCCAGGTCGGGCACGTTGCCTGTCAGCAGGGGTACGCGGGCGGTGTAGGCGGTACTCAGGGGGATGATGTGGCCCTCAGCGTCCAGGTAATAGCCGGCCATGCCATTGGGCAGCACCCGGGCCACGGGCTTGCGCAGCTGCACCTGTAGCATCAGCTGCCCATCGGTGCCGAAGTAGGCTATGGCCGAATCTACATACTGGGTAGCCAGCAGCTCCTGCTCCAGCGCCTGTAGGTCTACGGCCTGCACGGGCTGCTGTAGCACGCGGGTTTCCAGGCTCAGCAGTTCATTGATGTCGGCCACAGAGAGGAAGCATTGGTCGGGCTCTGCCTCTATCTTCACCTGGATGCGCAGCACCCGCTTCTGCTCATGGTAGAAGGTACTGGCCACAAACAGCAGGAGCGTAAGCACCGGTATGCCGATCAGCAGGGCGATATTTCGGGTTTTGCGGTTCAAGCCTTGGGGAGCAGGGTTAAGAGCTTTTGTCGGATGGCGGGCACCTGGGTGTCTATGTCTCCTGCACCCATGCTCACCACTACTGTGGGGCGAGAAAGAGCGGGGAGGATAGCATCGGCAGCTTCCTGTAAATTTATGATCTGACGATGCTCATGCGTGATTTGTTGATAAATCAGATCGACCGTAACGTTGGGTATGGATAACTCTCGGGCGGGGTAGATGTGCATAAGATACACCCAATCCGCCTGGCTCAGGCTGCGGCCAAACTCCTGGTAAAAATCGCGGGTACGGCTAAACAAATGGGGCTGAAAAAGGGCCACAATCTGGTGCTTCGGCCAGGCGGCTTTTACCGCGTTCAGGCAGGCATCTATCTCGGCCGGGTGGTGGGCATAGTCGTCTACATACACCAGATCAGCGGTATCAATCTGTAGTTCAAAGCGTCGTTTTACGCCACGAAAGTCTGGCAGCAGTTGGCGTATTTGCTCGGGTGCTACGCCTGCCTCCAGGGCCAGGCATATGGCGGCCAGGGCATTCAGCAGGTTGTAGGCTCCGGGGCGGTTCAGCACCAGGCCGGGGATGCGCAGCCCCGCTTGCACGTAGGTGAAGTGGGTGCGCACGCCTGCATAGTGCACGTCTTCGGCGCGAACATTTCCGCTATCAATGCCGTAGAATAGCAGCCGCTGCTGCGGGTGGCTGTGGATAAATGGCCGGGTGGATTCGTGCGCCACGATGGTACCCCCGGGGGCCACCTGGGCCAGCAGCTGGTTGTAGCTCTGGTGCAGGGCCTGCACCTGGCCATAGATGTCCAGGTGGTCGGGGTCCAGGCTGGTAAGGATAAGGTGGCGGGGGTATAGCTGCAGGAAGCTACGGTCGTACTCATCGGCCTCGGCCACCAGCCAGGGGCTGCCGCCAGCCCGGAAGTTGGTGTCGTAGTTGGCCATGATTCCGCCCACAAAGCAGGTGGGGTCTAGCCCAGCCTCCGTAAGCAGGTAGCCCAGCAGGCTGCTGGTGGAGGTCTTGCCATGGGTGCCTGCCACGGCCAGCGTGCTGTGGCTGCGGGCTATGCGGCCCAGCACCTGGGCGCGCTTCCACACAGGCAGGCCCTGGGCACGCGCGGCCAGCAGGTCGGGCTGCGCTTCGCCCACGGCAGGGGTGTATATCACGCTGTCTATACCCTGCAGGTTCTGCACAGGGTTTGGCTCGTACACCAGCTGCATACCCTCGGCAGCCAGGCGTCGGGTCAGGGGGGTCTCGCTGCGGTCGTAGCCGCGCAGGCTACAGCCCTGGGCCTGCAGCTGGCGGGCCAGCGCACTCATGCCAATGCCCCCTATGCCGATACAGTACACCGCCTTGCCCGGCCCAAAGGGGTCATCCGCCTGTAGCTGCCACTGCCGTTGTATGGCCTGCACCATGGCGGTGGCAGCAGGGGTGGCCGGCACCGCCATGGCCTGGCCCAGGCGGGCCAGCTGCTCGGGGTCCTTTGCCAGCTGGATGAGCTGCGGCACCAGCTGAGTGGGTGCCTGGGCATCGGGCAGCAGCCGGGCACCCCCCAGCTGCACCAGGCTCTGGGCATTCCGGGTCTGGTGGTCATCGGCCACATTGGGGCTGGGCACCAGGATGGCGGGCTTGCGGAGGGCCTGTAGCTCGGCCAGGGTGAGTGCACCCGCACGGCACACCACCAGGTCGGCCACGGCATAGGCAGCCCCCATATCTGCCACAAAGGGCAGCACCCGGATGGTTTCGCTCGCGTAGGCCTTGTACTGCTCGTAGTACCCGGTTCCGCATTGCCACAGTAGCTGTATCCCCGCCTGGGCAAGTGCCTCTGCGCCGGCGGCCAGGGCTTCATTCAGGCTACGCGCGCCCAGGCTGCCACCGGTAACAAAAACCGTAGGGCGGCCAGCCTGTAGCCCAAAGGCGGCCGCATTGGGCTGTGCGGATAGCACCGCGCTGCGCACCGGGTTTCCTGTTACCACCGCCCGCCCATGCGGAAAGTAGGGCAGGGCATCGGCATAGCCCAGCAGGATGAGGTGGGCCCGGCGGCCATGGGTGCGGTTGGTAAGGCCGGGATAGGCATTCTGCTCGTGTATAACGCGCAGAATACCACGCATCCGGCTGGCTACACCCAGGGTGGTATAGCTGGCATAGCCCCCTACGCCGATCACCACATCGGGCCGAAAGCGCCGCAGGATCCGATAGCTCTGTAGGTGGGCCACCACCAGCTTGAGCGGCAGCAGGGCATTGCGCAGCAGGTTTCTCAGGCTCTTCTGCCGGTAGTAGCCGCTTATCCATACACCCTGGATGGGGTAGCCTGCCTGGGCCACCCAGTGCATTTCGCGCCCCCCTTTGGCACCTACAAATTGTATCTGCACCTGGGGGTCATGGGCCCGCAGGGCATCGGCCAGGGCCAGGGCAGGAAACACGTGGCCGCCTGTGCCGCCACCAGCTATCAGTACCCGCTGTATGGATCGGGGCTTGCTCATGCGGCTTCGGCTATGCTGGTTCTGCTCACACTCAGGATAACCCCGAAGGACATGGCCGTGAAGAGTAGTGAGGTGCCCCCCATGCTGATGAGGGGCAGGGACAAGCCCGTAACCGGTAGCAGCCCCACGGTAACCCCCATATTGATGAGGGCCTGTATAACAATAAGGAAGCTAAGCCCGGCGGCCAGCAGTGCCCCGAAGGTCTTGCTGATGGTAACGATCCCCACGGCGCGGATCATCAGCAGGATGTAGAGGGCCAGCACCACCACACCGCCCAGCAGGCCGTACTCCTCGATGATGATGGCGTACACAAAGTCGCTATACGCCTGGGGCAGGTAGTGCCGCTGCACGCTCTTGCCCGCGCCCTTGCCCAGGAAGCCACTGGTGGCAATGGCCATATTGGCCTGCTCGCGCTGAAACTGCTCGTCATTATTGGGCTGGCCAGCCCACCAGTTTTCTATCCGATGCTGCCAGGTGGCAGAGCGCTTGAAGATATTGCCATAGATGGCTACCGTGGCTAGCAGCAGGCCACTGAGCATAAGGCCCAGCATGTGGCGGCTATTAATGCCGGCAATGAACATCAGGATAAAGCTGGTGAACATGAGCACCATGGCCGTGCTCAGGTTGTGGGGCGCGATAAGGCCGCAGATAACGAACACAGGCAGGATGGTGGGCACAAAGCTGCGGCGAAAGTCCTTGATCAGATTCTGCCGCTGGGTGAGCACCTTGGCCAGGTAGATCATGAGGCTGAACTTGGCCAGGTCGGATGGCTGAAAGCTGAGGCCGAACACACGAATCCAGCGGCGTGCCTCGTTCACCTCTGCGGCCTGGCCCTGAAAAAGGGTGTAGAACAGCAGCAGCGCACTGATAGCCAAGAGCAGGTTGGCAAAACGGGCAAAGGCTCGATAATCTATGCGATGTACCAGAAACATCATGAGCAGGCCCAGGGCCATCAGGGCCACGTGCTTCAGCAGGTAGTACTCCGTGCTTCCCTCGCGCTGCTGAAAGGCCAGGCCACTGGTACTGGTGTACACCGCCAGCACGCTAATGAGCGTGAGGAGGGCAATGATGAGCCAGATGCCGCGGTCTCCTTTCAGGTGATAGGTAAAGACTTGCATAGCAGTTTAGTAGTTTCGGGCGAGGTCTCTTCGGTAAAAATCCGGATGAATAGAGACAAGCTTATGCAAAAATACCTAAGCCTTATATTCGGTAGACGGGGGCCGCCAGTTGCACGGATACACTGTGTATGAAGTGGGCAACTTATCCACTGCCAGCCAGTGCATTAGCCCCCTTCGAACTACTTATACAGGCCTAGGCCAATGGACACAGGGAGGCCTGTGGGTAAGTAGGAGTAGACAGAGAAATCCCTATACAAAGCGCTGTGCCAGGCGCCCAGCCAGCTCTTCCAGCACCACACTATGGGACTGCGCCAGTCCTCGCCCGTGGTCCACTAGCCGCTTCAGGTTATGGGGATGTGCGTTATCCATCCGAGCCATTTTTCGGTCTGTCAGCACATGGTTAATGCGCACATAGGTGTCGCAAATACCCTGCTTCCAGGCCTGGGGGGTAGGGGTAGGGATGGGCGTACCCTCCGATGTAGAGCCCTCAAAAAGTGTTTCCAGCTGGTGCTGGGTTACCTCCCGCGCTCCGTCAAACATTAGGCTAATAATGGTCATATCCGGCACAATCCAGCGGATATCTCCCCAGCGTGCTACCTGGGGCCTGAAGCGTAAGGCAGAGGTGCCTGTACCCAGAGAAACCAGCAGAATGGGCCGATCTGGCGTGCCGGCCGCGGTAAGCAGCTTCTGTGCTTCTGTAAAAGCGCAGAGGGCCGGATCATTGGCGCATACCCCCCCATCTATAAAGCGGTGATGCGTGCCATCCGGTGCCTGCACCGCGTAGGGGGCGAAGTAGGTAGGTGCGGCCGAGGTAGCGGCTGCTATCTCTCTGAGCCGAAAATCGGGCCGGTCGGCCCGCGCACGGTGCCGCTTGAAAAAATAGGCTTGGGCGTTATTCAGGTCATAGCTGGTAATCAGCAGTTCATTCAGCGCCTCGCTCAGGCACTGCTCACCCAGGTACTGGCGCAGCACGCGGTCCAGCCCCCTACGGCTGTAGCTGGGGCCATAAAACCAGCTAACCACATCCTTGCGCAGGCTCCAGCCAGGCGCAAAGATCTCGGCACCTCGGTCTTGGAAGAGCGATACCAGATCAGCAGCGCGGTAGCTCCTGCTTCCATCCGGCTGGCCGTGCGCCAGTCCGCAGGCCAGGATGGCCCCCGTAGAGGTGCCTGCCAGCAGATCAAAGGCATCAGCCAAGGCAACTGTGCGCCCCAGCTGATTGATCAGCTTCTGCTCCAGTGCCTCCAGCACCAGGGCGGGAATTATGCCGCGTATGCCGCCGCCGTCTATGGAAAGGATGGTGTAGGGAACTGTGTACTCCATGTCGCCAAGCTAGCAAAATGTATGACTTGCTGTGCCAGCTGGCCGGCATCGGAAGCCGTGAGAAAGCTGTATATTGGGCAGCCCTTTTCACTCTGTATGGCCTTTGCCCACCACTTGGATATCTCGCATCAGTTTGAGCAGCAGCAGGCTGTTACACAGGCGTATATCATCCCCTTTCTGGCTCCACACTTTCGGCCAGGGCCGGGCATGCAGGTGCTGGATGTGGGCTGTGGGGTGGGCGGGGTACTGGCCCCCTTTGTAGCAGCAGGCTGCACCTGCACCGGGGTGGATGTGGACACGGCAAGCATAGAGGTGGGGAAGCAGCTGCACGCCGACCTGATAGCTGCTGGCAGCCTAGCCCTGTATCGCCAGGATATCTACGACTGGGATACCGAACAACGCTTTGACCTGATCCTGCTGAAAGACAGCATAGAGCACATAGCGGACCAGGCACGCATCATTGGCCACCTGAAGACCTTTCTGAAACCGGGTGGTTTTATCTTCTTTGGCTTTCCGCCCTGGGTTATGCCCTTTGGGGGGCATCAGCAGGTTATCCGGCGTAGTGCCCTGCTCAGCAAGCTGCCGTGGTACCACCTGCTGCCCATGCCGCTATACCGGGCCGTGCTGCGTGCGGGCGGCGTGGAACCGGGCAACCAGGACTTTCTGATAGAAACCAAGGAACGGGGCATCAGCAGCTGGCGCTTCCAGCGGATATTGAAACGCACCGGCTACCGGATTGTAAAACGCACTTTCTGGCTTTTCAACCCCATCTATCAGTACAAGTTTGGCCTAAAAGGACGCAAGCAGTTTGGGCCTATCGCCCATCTGCCCGGCCTGCGCGACCTCATCAGCACCGCCGTATACTACCTGGTACAGCCCCGATAGAAATGCACGGCCGGATTTGAGGCCAGGCTGTGTAATAAAATCCGTATTTGTACAGCTAATCTTTTCCTGTCGTTTTCTAGCAGTAACTCGGCTTCCGCATCAGCTGGTTTAGCCCAGTTGTTCGGGTAACCCCGGCAGGGTAGCCAGTGCCTGCTGGGCGCTGATGCCATAGCCGCAGGCAAAGTGTCCCAGCGGGCAGGCCCGCCTGCCATGCAGGCCGCAGGGGCGGCAGACCAGGGGCTCGGGCGTTTCCAGCACCACCTGGTCGTCGGCCAGTGGGCCGAAGCCAAACTGAGGGATGGTGCTACAGAAGAAGGTCGTCGTGGGGGCATTCACGCTGCTGGCCAGGTGCAGGGGGGCGCTGTCGTTGGCAAACACGCGCATGGCCTGCTGCATCAGGGCGGTGGTCTGCATCAGGCTTAGCTGGCCGGCCAGCACCTGTGCGTGGGGCAGGCCATGGGCCAGGCGGCTGCACAGGGGCTCGTCGCTAGGTGCGCCCACCAGGTAGGCCGTCAGGGTGGGGGGTAGCAGCTCCAGCAGCTGCCGCCAGCGGGCTTCGGGCCACTGCTTGGTAGCCCACACACTGGCCGGGGCCAGCACCACATAGGGCTGCTGCTGGTAGGGGGCTACGGCGGCCTGGTCTTCCGGGCTGGGGTGCAGGCTGGGGCGTGCGGGCTGCTCGTCGGTCCAGGGGGCTATCAGCACCTGGTTGCGCGCGGTTTCGTGCAGCCAGTGTGCGTCTTGCTGCTGGCCTATGGGGTGCTCGGCCGCCCAGGTGTAGGCAAAGGAGAAGGGGTTTTTCCGGTAGCCCACCTTGTAGCGGGCGTGCTGCAGCCAGGTGAGCAGCCCACTGGTGCCAAAGCGGTGCAGGTTCACCACCAGGTCCCACTGGTGCTGCCGTAGCCGCAGGGTTAGCCGCAGCAGGTTGCGCAGTTTATGCTTTCTTTTCACCCATACCCATACCTGGTCTATACCTGGGTGGTGTGCCAGCAGGCCCTCATTGCCCTGGCGCACCAGGTAGTGCACCTGGGCCTTGGGGTAGTGCTGCTTCAGCTTATTGGCTACAGCCGTAGCCAGGATGGCATCGCCTATGAAAGCGGTTTGTATAACCAGGATCTTCTGCATGCCTGGGGCTAGCTAGGCCCTATTAGGGGAAGTAGTAGTTGATGGAAACGGCAAAGTTGGTCAGGTCCAGGTCGGTACGCCCGCCTATATTGGGGGTGCCAGCGCCCGAGTCGTTTGCATCCACCTCGGTTCGTACGGTGGTCAGGTTGGTCTGAAACCGGATGCCGATCGGATTATTCAGGTTCAGCACCAGTTCGCCCATCACGGCCGGAGACAGAAAGCTGGCTTGCACAGCCCCGGTCCGGTTGGTCGTTTGGTTTACGAACGGCACCCGCACGTAGGTAAAGTTTCCGCCTATCCCCAGTGCAAAGCCCACCTTGCCCTCCGAAAACTTCGTGGCACCGGCCCCTATTTTGGCGGTGATGAATACGGGGGTCTGCACCAGCAGGCCAATGGGATCGGTAAACCGTACGCCAAAGTTCAGGTTGGGCTCTATGCCCACACTCAGGAAGTCGTCGCTGTGCGCGTACACATAGTTTACCCCGCCTGATATGGCAGCAAAGTAGGCCCCGGGCGAGTCGGAGAAATAATTGCTGCCATCCGGCAGCTTCATGCCAATGTAGTCTACAAACACCAAGCCCAGGTGTGGCTGAATCTTGTCTAGCAGCTCCTGGCTGCGCCCCAGCGATACCAAGCTAATGAGTAGAAGCAGAAGGATTTTCATGGTTTTTAGGTTTTGGGTACCCGGTCAGGCGCGGGTGCCCCACACGCGGGTACCTTCGGTGCAGTTTTTGCAAATATCTATGTTTTTTCGGTTGTGCAGCAGCTGCCGGCGGAAGCTTTTGTAGGCCGGACTGTGGTGCCACACCTGGGCAAAGCTTTGCTCGGGCACCCGGCCCATTTCATAGCGCCCATCCTTGTCGAAGCAGCAGGGCAGCACCCGGCCGTCCCAGGTTAGCTCGGCTCCCTGCCACAGTTTCCAGCAGTGGTTTAGCAGCCTGTTTTTGATGCGGTACTGTCCGTTCACGCGCTCGTAGCGGCTGTGGCTGCCCGCCTCGGGTATCAGCGCAGGTGCCTGCTCAAAGTCGTAGATCTGGGCCGTTTTGATACGCACCCGGTCTGCGCCCAGCTGCCGCCCCAGCAGCCGGGCCTCGTGTACCTCGTGCTGGTTGTGGCTGAAGACGATGAACTGCAGGTCGATAAAGGGCGTGGCCGAGCCCAGCTGCCGCTTCCAGTGTACCAGGCGGCGGGTGCCGTCTAGCACAGCCTGAAAGCTGCCGCCCACGCGGTACTGCTCATAGCTGGCCTGGTTGGTGCCATCTAGGCTGATAACCAGCCTGCCCAGGCCGCTCTCTACGGTGGCCCGGGCCCGGGCATCGTCCAGGAAGTGCGCATTGGTGCTGGTCATCGTGAAGATCCCCCGGTCTGTCGCATAGCGCACCAGCTCTAGGAAGCGGGGGTGGATGTAGGGCTCGCCCTGGAAGTACAGCATCAGGTAGGCCAGGTAGGGGTGCAGTTCGTCTATCACCCGGGTGTACCGCTCCACGTCCAGGTTGCCCATGGGGCGGCTGAAGCTGCGCAGGCCACTGGGGCACTGCGGGCAGCGCAGGTTGCAGGCGGTGGTGGGCTCTATGCCCAGGGCAATGGGGTAGCCCCAGTGGATGGGCCTGCGTACTGCCCTGCTTGCCAGATAGCTCAGGTATACCTGCAGGGCATTCCACAGCTTCAGGGGGGTAAGGGTACGGGCTATCAGCCTGCCCTCGCGTACGCGGCTACCTGGGGGGCGCATGTCCAAAGATAGGCTTTATTCCGGCTTATTCCCTTCGGGCAAGGCGGGGGCATCTGCCGGATCGGGCCGGAAGTGCGAGAAGGCACTCTGGCCATATATCCGTTTTTCTACAAAGCACTTCATCCCCTCGTACACCTCGGCACTCGGGTGCTCCAGGATGCACAGCCCGTCGGGTTCCAGCAGCCCGAGCGACTGCCGTACCAGCCGGGCCTTGTCTGCCAGTGCGTAGGGCGGATCCAGAAACACCAGGTCGAAGACTGGGCGGGGTGGCTGCGCCAGGTAGGCCTCCACACGCTGTTGTACAATTTGCCAGCCTTCTATTTGCCACGCCTGGCGTATGCGCTGCATGTGCTGCACAGCCTTGCGCTGCTGCTCCACGGTGGTTACCTGTTGTGCACCCCGGCTTAGGAATTCCAGCGAGATGGCACCCGACCCGCCGAAGAGGTCCAGCACCCGCAGCCCGCTCAGGGCTACCTGATGCTGCAGCCGGTTGAACAGGGCCTCGCGTGCCAGGTCCGTGGTGGGGCGTATGCCCAGGCTGGTGGGGGGCTGCAGGTGCCGGCCCCGATATTGGCCACTAATGATGCGCATGCTGCGCGTGTTAAAGGCTATTTAATCAGCAGATAAGAGAATTCATCCAGATAGAAGCCTGCCTCATTCAGGTGCGTACTGGCTGGGAATAGCCTGCGCCCTGCCACATAGTGCTTAAACTGCTGTGCCAGCAGGCCCTCTACTTCGGCCCGCATGGGTGCCGAGCCCGTGGCATACGTTATTACCTGCTGTGGGTGTATGCCCAAGGTCTCGTTTACTTTCATCAGGAAGTACAGCACATCGGCTGCACCTGTTACCTTATATCTGTTTACAAAGCGCAGCTTGCCCCCCTGGTACAGGGTGTAGATCATGTAGTCGGAGAATAACTCCACATTGGCAGCAGGCTTACCCTTTAGCGGGCCTATGTGCAGCTTGTGTGCAATCTGCATCACCGGGCTTACGATGTGGGTAAAATTCATGCGTCGCCGCTCGGGCCACGCTTCTTTTACCACGGTCTGCACCTCTTGTGGCACACAGAATAGCACACTCAGGTCTAGCGTCCGCACTTCATCCCGAAACACCTCGTCTTTCATCGTGTTGGTGTCAAACAGGGTTTCCATATACAGGCCCTCTTTGCCCCGGGTAATGAAGCTGTTGGGCACGGCCAGCCAGGGGTCTGAGCTGAGCAGGATCTCCAGCTTGTCATACTTGTGCTGCAGAATAGGCTCAGATTCGGCGAGGGATTTCAGTGCCTTCGACGCCGTGAGTCCCTCGCTGTTTGGCACATAGCGTAGGTACATGGGGGCGCTGATCTGGTTTACCACCGCAAAGTGGATGCCATGGGCAGCCAGGCTGATTATCAGCTTGTAGTTCCCTACGAAGCTGTCATCCCAGCTGCTGCTCTTGAATTCTTGAACTGCGGTCTCTGCCATGCTCAAAAGTACAGAACATCTGCCAAATCAGCGAGGGCCTGTTGTACACACCCGGGCCGTGGCCTGGGTTTTGTAGCCCAGCGGCACCGGGGCGATGAGGGGGGTATGGGCTGCGGTGCTATCTTTGCGCATGATCTTCAGTGCATGGGTGGCGCGGCGCATAGCCCTGGGTGGCAGGCGCAGCCTGAGCCGCCTTACCGTGTGGATGGCGGTGGGCAGCATGGCTATCGGCATCCTGGTTATGGAGGTCAGCCTGAGTGTGACGCGGGGCTTTCAGCAGCAGCTGGCCCAGCAGCTGGTGGGCTTTACCGGCCATGTGCAGATACAATACTACCTGGCCCAGCAGGATGATAGCCTGCGCACCCTACCCCTGCACGACCCCACGGTGGCAGGCCTGCCCGCGCAGTTTCCGGCCATACGTCACATTACCCCCTACATCCAGCAGGATGCCATGCTGAAGAGCACTACGGGCATAGAGGGCATACGCACCCTGGGCCTAAACCACCGCTGGGATACGGTTTTTTTCGCTTCGTCCCTGGTGGCGGGCCGGCTGCCCCGCTTCCCGCAGGGCGATACCCTAGGCTATGAAGTGCTGCTGGGCCGGCGCCTGGCACGGCAGCTACAGGTGCAGGTGGGCCAGCCGGTCAAGCTCTATTTTCAGACCCAGGGCCGCATCCGCAGCCGCACCCTCAGGGTGGTGGGCCTGTACGAAACCGGCTTTGCTGAGTTTGACCAGAGCGTTATCCTATGCCACCTGGGCCTGCTACAGCGGCTGCTGGGCCTGGCGCCCGACCGGGTGCAGGGCTTTGCCCTGCGCCTGGATCCCGATGCCGTCCCCGATGCCCTTACAGCAGCCATCCACCCCCGCCTGGCACCCGACCAGCAGGCCATGGGCCTGCGCCAGCGCCATGCCGACCTCTTCCAGTGGCTGGACATGATAGACCAGACCCTGCTGATTATTATGGGGCTGATGCTGTTTGTGGCGGTGCTGAATATGGCTGCAGCCCTGATGATGCTGATTACCGAACGGACTACCCTGATTGGCATCCTGAAGGCCCTGGGTGCCAGCGGCAGGCAGGTGCAGCGGATTTTCCTGTGGAATGCGGCGCTGCTGCTGCTGCGCGGGCTACTGCTGGGCAATGCCCTGGCCCTGCTGCTGCTGCTGCTGCAAGACCAAACCGGCCTAGTGCAGCTAGATGCCGATAGCTACTACCTGAATGAGGTGGCAGTGGCCTGGCCCTGGTGGGACTTTCTGTGGCTAAATATCTTCACGCTGGCTTTCTGCCTGCTGTGTATGTACCTGCCCGCACGCGTGGCACAGCGCCTGCCCATCACCCGCGCACTGCGCTTCCGCTAGGGGGCACCGGTGGGATGGGGAAACAAACGGCTGTCTGATCATAATTTAAAAGCATTCTAAATAACTGCGCTTTTCAAGGCCCGCCATGCCCCTGCGTACGGAAAACCCCCTCTTGTCTTCATAAAAACTTCATTTTTTGGCACGAAAGCGTGTGCGGCTTTCTGCCAATGTCAGTACTTTTGACCCACAACAGCCGCGTAAGATTTTGTGGTGCCCCGGCCAGCCTTTGTTTTATCCGGAAAGCCCTTAATTTTGCCGACATCGTAATCGTTCGATCTATGTTCAAACGTATTTTTACGCTTCTACTACTCGGCCTACTGGCGGTAGCCCAGGCACAGGATGGAGCGGCCCTACTAAAGAAGTATGGCTGTACCAGCTGCCACAAGATGGACCAGAAGATGACCGGTCCCGCCCTGCAAGGTGCCGTAGAGCGCTGGCAAGGGGATAAGGCTGAAATGAAGAAAATGATTCAGCTTGGCGCTGCCGAGTACGCCAAGACTGGCGCAAAGGGTGCCTACGTGCAGGGGCTGATAGACGAGCTGAAGCAGGTGATGGCGCCACACGCCTTTGTGCCCGAGGCTGATATTGACAATATCCTGACCTACATAGAGACCTATACCCCACCGGTGGCCAGTGCCGAGCCTGCCCCAGGTGCCGGTGCTGCCCCAGCCGGACAAGCCGCAGTAGAGCCCGGCGATACCATACTGTATGGCCTGGTGGTGCTGGTGGGCCTGCTGGTACTCATCACCCTGGTGCTGGTGGTGGTTATAGCAGCCGTACTCAGCGCCATCCGTGCACGCGAGCGCGGAGAGAAATTTACCTATGGTACGCTGAAAGACAGTGCCACCGGGCTTATAAAGAACAAGTTTGTGCTCACCCTCATCGGCCTAATCATTGTGGGTGGGGTGCTGGATAAGGGCTACAACTTTGTAGCGCACATCGGCTTCCACGACGGCTATCAGCCCGTGCAGCCCATCCCCTTCAGCCATGCCCTGCACGCCGGCCAGTACCAGATCAACTGCCTGTACTGCCACACCGGTGCAGATAAGAGCAAGAGTGCAACCATCCCCTCTACCAACATCTGTATGAACTGCCACGCGGACGGCGCCATTGCACAAGGCCCCAGTGGTAATAGCCAGATACTGGATAAGGTACGCGCTGCGCACAACGAGGGCCGCGCCATAGAGTGGGTACGCATACACAACCTGCCCGACCTGGTGTACTTCAACCACAGCCAGCACGTAAAAGTGGGTGGCCTGGAGTGCCAAACCTGCCACGGCCCCGTGCAGGAGATGGAGGAGGTATATCAGTTTAGCCGCCTTACCATGGCCTGGTGCGTAAGCTGCCACCGTGAGAAGGCTGTCAAGTTTAACGACAACGCCTACTACCAGCACGTGTACCACAATGTACGCAACGACCTGCAAGAGGGCCGTATCGACTCGGTAACCGTAGCGCGACTAGGCGGACTGGAATGCCAACGTTGTCACTATTAATCTTCGAATCTCTCCTGCCATGAAGCAAAAGAAATACTGGACCTCAGAGGCGGATCTGAACCTGGATCCGGCGGAGAAAAAGCAGCAGCAAAAGGAGTTTGCTGTAGACCCCATCGAAGAGATGCTACAGGAAAACGGCCGTAGCAGCCGCCGAGACTTCCTCAAGGTTATGGGCTTTAGCATTGGTGCCTCTGCCGTGCTGGCCGCCTGCAGCAAGAGCCCGGTTAAATACGCCCTGCCCTATACCAACAAGCCTGCCGAGGTAACCCCCGGTGTGCCCAACTACTATGCCAGCACCTTCTTCGACGGTAGCGAGTATAGTAGCGTGCTGGTAAAGGTGCGCGAGGGTAGGCCCATCTTCATAGAGGGGAACCCCGATAGCAGCATTACCCAGGGGAGCCTGGGTGCCCGGGGCAACGCCGCCGTGCTGGACCTATACGACGGACACCGGATACAACGCCCACAGACCGTGACTGGCGCAGCTGGCTGGGATGAGGCAGACAAGCTGCTAAAAGAACGCTTCAAAGACCTGAGCAAGCAGGAGGCCGGTGTACGCCTGGTTACAGGCTCCATCCTTAGCCCCAGCACCTTGCAGCTGATCGCCGAGTTTGGCAGCAAGCAGGGCAACTTCAAGCACATAAGCTACGATGCGGACAGTGCCAGCGGCATTATCCTGGCGCACGAGCGGCACTACGGACAGCGCATGCTGCCCCGCTTCCGCTTCGACAAGGCAGAGATGATCGTGGGCATAAACGCCGACTTTTTGGGCACCTGGATCTCTCCCATCGAGTTTACCCGCCAGTACGTGCAGCACCGCACGCCCAGTAAGGATAACGTGAAGATGAGCCGGCACGTGCAGATAGAAAGCACCATGACCCTAACGGGTGCCAATGCCGATCAGCGTCTACCCATCAAACCCAGTATGGAGGGTGCCCATGTGCTGGCCCTGCACGACGCACTAGCCGCCCTGGCGGGCCGCACTGCCTACGGCGGCGGACAGCAGCTACCTGGCAAGTACGAGGAAAAACTGGCTGCCGAGCTGTGGGCACAGCGGGCCAAGGCCCTGGTGGTGTGTGGCAGCAATGACGCTGCCGTGCAGCAGCTGGTTATCGCCATCAACCAGATGCTGGGCAGCTATGGCACTACCATCGATGCCAGCAGTCCCAGCTACCTGCGCCAGGGCGTAGACACAGATTTTCAGGCGCTGATCCAGGAAATGGAGCAGGGCAAGGTGGGTGCGGTTCTCTTTTACGACTGCAACCCCGCCTACACCTACGCTTTCCCTGCTCAGTTTGCCTCTGCGCTGAAGAAGGTGAAGACCCGTGTGGCCCTCACAGCCAGCGAAAATGAAACCTCGGCGCTCTGCACCTACAAGCTGCCCACCCCCCACTGGCTGGAGAGCTGGGGAGATGCCCAGCCCTACAAGGGCTATTACAGCCTGCAGCAGCCCACTATACCCAGGCTGTACGACAGCCGCTCGTTTCAGGATGTGCTGCTGACCTGGATGGACAGCGACAAAGACTACCTGGCTTACCTGCAAAACTTCTGGAAGAGCCAGCTCTTCTACGGCCAGGCGGAAGGCTTGTCTGCCGATCAGTTCTGGGTCAAGTCGCTAGAAAAAGGCGTTTTTGAGCAGCCGAATGAAAAGCCAGCGACGCTGACCGCTGTGGATGCAGACCTGGCCCCCGTGGCTGCCCAGGTGGCCGCCGACTACGCGGGCAAAAAAGGGAGCCTGGATGTATACCTGTACCGGAAAATAGGCATCGGTGCCGGTGTGCTGGCCAATGTGCCCTGGCTGCAAGAGCTGCCCGACCCCATTACCAAGGCCACCTGGGATAACTACGTGGCTGTTTCGCCCAAGATGGCCAGCGACAAGGGCCTGAAAACCGGCGACATCGTAAAACTGGAGGTTGGCCGCCTGGCTGTGAAGCTCCCCGTGCTGGTTCAGCCGGGTGTACAGCCTGAAACCGTGGCTGTGGCCGTGGGCTATGGCCGTACCGTGGTAGGCAAGGGCGGCTATAAGATAGGCCAGAACGTGTGGCCCGCCACTACGCTGAAGGCGGGGCAAGCACTGAGCTATGCCACAGGTGCCAAGCTAAGCGCCACGGGCGACTTCGAGGAGCTTGCACTGGCACAAACCAGCCTGACTGCCATGGATCGCCCCATTATCCATGAGACGACCCTCAGCCACTTTACCGAGTATACCACCGAGCTGCAGCATGAGCGCAGCATCCTGAAGGAGCACCTGGTAAACCTGTACCCCCTGCACGAGCGGGGTGGACACCGCTGGGCCATGGCTATCGACCTGAACAAGTGTACAGGCTGCGGCTCTTGCGTAGTGGCCTGCCAGGCCGAAAACAACATACCCGTGGTGGGCAAAGACGAAGTACGCCGCCGCCGCGAGCTGCACTGGATGCGCATAGACCGCTACTACAGCATAAAGGATGAGAATGCCGACTTTAAGGACAAGGAAATACCTGCCGACCAGCCGGACGTTGTCTTCCAGCCTATGCTGTGCCAGCACTGCGATAACGCCCCCTGCGAGAACGTGTGCCCCGTACTAGCTACCGTGCACAGCAGCGAGGGCCTAAACCAGCAAGCCTACAACCGCTGCTTCGGTACCCGCTACTGCGCAAACAACTGCCCCTACAAGGTGCGCCGTTTCAACTGGCTGGACTATACCGACCCTGAAAAGTTCACCTACAACCCCGTAGATAACCTGGGCCGGATGGTGCTGAACCCCGATGTAACGGTGCGTGCCCGTGGTGTGATGGAGAAATGCTCCTTCTGCGCCCAGCGCCTGCAGGCTGGCAAGCTGGCCGCCAAGATGGAACAGCGCAAGCTGACCGATGCCGATGTGCAACCCGCATGCGCCAAAACCTGCCCCGCAGGTGCCATCGTGTTTGGCGACCTGAACGATAAGGAAAGCACCATCAGCAAATACTACGAGGATGAGCGTACCTACTTCGCCCTCGAGGAGATCAAAGTACTCCCCTCTGTAGCCTACAAAGTGGTGGTGCGCAACCGTAAAGAAGAAGAAACCGCTAAAGCATAACGCCTATGTACGATTCCCCCATACGCGAACCCCTCGTTACCGGCAAGAAAGACTATGCCAAGGTAACCGAGGATATATGCCGCCCCATACACAGCAAGCCTAGCAAGGAGTGGCTGCTGGGTTTTATGCTCTCTGCGGGCATAGCGGGCCTGTTTGTTATCGCCGTGGTATACACCTTCTTCACCGGCATCGGTGCCTGGGGGCTGAATAAGACCATTGGCTGGGCCTTTGATATTACCAACTTCGTTTTCTGGATCGGTATTGGCCACGCCGGTACGCTGATCTCGGCTATTCTGCTGCTTTTCCGCCAGAAGTGGCGCACCGGTGTAAACCGCGCCGCAGAGGCCATGACCATCTTTGCGGTTATCATTGCCGCCCAGTTCCCACTGGTGCACATGGGCCGCCCCTGGCTGGCTTACTGGATCTTCCCGCTGCCAAACTTCCACGGCCCCCTGTGGGTAAACTTCAACTCGCCGCTGCTGTGGGACGTGTTTGCCATCTCTACGTACTTCACCGTATCGCTGCTCTTCTGGTACATCGGCCTTATCCCCGATTTTGCCACGGTACGCGATCGCGTAAAGGGTCCGTTTGCAAAGAAGGCCTACACTGCACTCAGCTTTGGCTGGGTGGGTAGTGCCAAGGCTTGGCAGCGCTTCGAGTCTATCTCGCTCATCCTGGCGGGTGTGGCTACCCCGCTGGTACTTTCGGTGCACACCATCGTATCTATGGACTTTGCCACCTCGGTTATCCCCGGCTGGCATACCACCATCTTCCCGCCCTACTTTGTGGCTGGTGCCATCTTCTCTGGCTTTGGTATGGTGCTTACCCTCATGGTCATCACCCGCCGGGTGCTGGGCCTGCAGGACTACATCACCATCGGCCACCTGGAAGCCATGGCCAAGGTAACCCTGGCTACCGGCATGATGGTGGGCGTGGCCTACAGCACCGAGTTTTTTATAGCCGTCTACAGCGGCAGCGAATACGAGGGCTACGCCTTTATGAACCGTGCCTTTGGCCCCTACGGCTGGTCGTACTTCATCATGTTTGGCTGCAACGTGTTTACCCCCCAGCTCTTCTGGTTCAAAAAGATACGGACTAACCCGACAGCCATCTTCATCCTCTCTATCTTTGTGAACATCGGCATGTGGTTTGAGCGGTTTGTAATTATCGTAACCTCGCTGCACCGAGACTACCTGCCCTCCAGCTGGGCCATGTATACGCCCACACTTACCGAGGCTGCCATTCTGCTGGGTACGTTCGGGGTATTCTTTACCCTCTTCCTCCTCTTTGTGCGCACCTTCCCGGTAATCGCCATTGCCGAGGTAAAGAGTGTAATGAGGGCCTCCAGCGATACACACCGTTCCGCTGCCGAAAAGCCGGCAGAGATACAGTGGCAGCAGGGCCCCGTACATGAACCCACCCACGAACCCGTACACGCATAAGGTACTGCATCATGGCTAAGGAAAAAAAGAACTTTCTGATAGGCGTCTACGACGACGACGACAAGATCCTCCACGCCGTATCGTCCGTACAGCGGCAGGGCATTTCTATCGAGGACTGCTTCACGCCCTTTCCGGTGCACGGCCTGGACCATGCCCTGGGGCTAAAGGAGTCGCGCATTCCCTCCGTAGGCTTCATCGGGGGTGCGCTGGGTACGGTTACCGCCCTTTCCATGATGGTGTATATGTACACCATCGACTGGCCGGTGGATATTGGCGGTAAGCCGAATCTGCCCTTCCCCAGCTTTATCCCCATCACCTTTGAGCTGACCGTACTGTTTTGCTCATTGGCTATGGTATTCACCTATCTGTACATAAACCGCCTCTCGCCAGCGCAGAAGCCCGAGCTATGCGACCCTAGGCAGACAGACGACCGCTTTGTGATTCGGATAGAGGCAGGCGATGCCGCCCATAATCAAAAGGTACTCGCTGCCCTGCGGGCATCTGGTGCCATAGAAGTACGTGAACAAGAAATGACGGTACGAGTATGAAAACCTTGATCGCGCTTATCTCGCTGGGCCTGCTGGCCGGGTGTTCTGACAATCGGAGCACGGGCATTGAGTACGCGCCCCAGATGTATCATTCCATTCCGGTGGAGCCCTATAGCCAGTCGGATTACAACGCTGTTAACCTCGAGCACTTTAAGGACGGCCGCAATGTGGTTATGCCCGTAGCCGGTACGGTAGCACGCGGAAAGGCCAGCCTGTATTATCCCTATGAGAATACGGAGGAAGGTTATCAGCGTGCGGGCGAGGAGCTGAAGAATCCCTTTACCCCTACGCAAGAGGTACTGGCCACAGCCAAAACCCTGTATCAGGTAAACTGCCAGCACTGCCACGGCGAAAATGGCGACGGCAAAGGGCCCCTGAACAAGAGCAAGCAATACGAGGACCGGGTGCCCGACTATCGACTCCGGCTGCCTACCATCAATGAGGGCAAGGCTTTCCACAGCATTACCTATGGCAGGAATATTATGGGCGCACATGCCTATACCCTCACACCCGAGCAGCGCTGGATGCTGGTTACCTACATCTATCAGTTTCTGGGCCCTGAGCAGGAGAAGAAATAGATTTGTTTGATGTTTGACAACGACGACAAGCATTTTCATTAAGCACCGCTAAAGTATTACAGACCATGGGTCACGGCCATCCTTCCACATTCAAGCCTGTAGAGTACTACCGTTTCGGGGGTAAAGGCAAGCGTATCACGCTGGGTATTCTGGCATTCGGACTGCTGCTTACGGTGGTCGGGCTGCTGATTGCTGGCGGAAAGGAATATAGCATGCACGCACCCGCCTCCAGCGGGCACGGGGATCATCATGCCGCCGCACAGCAGGCTACTGGCCACACGCCTGCAGCCTTGGTAAACCAGCATGAGCAGGCTGCGACTGCCGCTCCGGAAGATTCCGCTCAGCAGGCCGAGACACAGCAAACCACGCATGCCCCGGCAGGCACGCAGCACCCAGCTGATGCGCATGCTGCTCCGGCACAGGGCGAAACCCATGCTCACCCCTGGGAGGGCCACTACAGCTTTATCCACTCCGAAAAGGACCTGCCCACCGCTGATAAGCGATTCTTTAGCAATCTACTGATCAACGGCTTTATCTTTACCGGCGTAGCCCTGCTGGGTCTATTCTTCATTACGGTACACCATGTGGCCAACGGCGGCTGGTATGTGCAGCTACAGCGCATAGCCGAGAGTATGGGCTACTGGCTATTTATTGGCCCGGTTATCCTGCTTATTGTTTACTTCGTAGCCGGAGACAGCCTGTACATGTGGCTGAACCCCGAGGCAATACAAGACCCCGAGGTACGCGCACTGGTAACAGATAAGGCTGCCTGGTGGCTGTCCGATGGCTTTTTTGTTGCTCGCCACCTGGTTTTCTTCAGTTTGTGGATTCTGCTCTTCTGGCTCATCCGCCGCTCTAGCCTGCGCGAAGACACACTGGCCGGAAAGCAGAGCTGGATCCAGCGAAACAAGCTCAGTTCGATCTATATCCTGGTCTTTGCCCTTACGTTCTCGGCTGCTAGCTGGGACTGGCTGATGAGTGTAGAAACTACCTGGTTCTCCACCATGTTTGCCGTACGCACCTTTTCCAGTGCTTGGGTTATGGCGCTGGCCATCATTACCCTGGTGGCAGTTTTTCTGAAGCAGGCAGGCTATATGCCTACCCTCAGCCCCAGTATTTTTCATGACTTGGGCAAATATCTCTTCGGCTTCAGCATCTTCTGGACCTACATCTGGTTCTGCGAGTTCCTGCTAATCTGGTATGCGAACATACCCGAGGAGGGCATCTACTTCTATAATCGTTTGGGCGACTACGGCTTTAGCTTTGGGCTAATGGCCATTCTCAACTTCCTGCTCCCCTTCCTGGTGCTGATGACCAACCAGAGCAAGCGCAGCCTGCCTACCCTCGTATTCGTATCCTGCGTGCTACTGCTGGGCCACTGGGTAGACTTTTACCTGATGGTTATGCCCGGCTCAATGGGCCCATTCGGTGAGATAGGCCTGCTGGAGCTGGGAATGTTTATCACCTTTCTGGGTGCTTTCCTCTTCGTGCTGGGCACCTTCCTGGCCAAGAAGCCCCTCATGCCCAAGAATCATCCTTACCTGGAGGAGTCTCTGGGCCACCACTACGATATCTAGACCAGGCCCACCTGGGCTTTGGGCTGATTGTAGACTTTATACACACACCTGCACAGGGTAGCAAGCGAGAGCCGTGCTACCCTGTTTTTTTGTTGCGGGTTGGATGGGCTCTGCCCCACCTGTGACGGGGTTGAAGCTGGCGGGCATTCTCGCCTGGGCTGCGTGCAGGCTGGGGTTGCGGTACACGTTCCGCATAAATCTGGCAGGCGGGGGTGGCTACCCGTACCCTTTTGTTAATTTTGCGCATGCGAGTATCTGAAACCTGGCTGCGCACCTATGCGCCACAGTTGCCCGAATTGGATCGTTTGGCGGAGGTGTTGACGGACATTGGCCTGGAGGTGGAGGCTGTGGAGCTGCACGAGGCCGTGCCGGGTGGGCTGCGCGGCGTAGTAGTGGGCGAGGTGCTGGATGTGCAACCGCACCCCGATGCCGACCGGCTGCGGATATGCACCGTATCGGTAGGTGCAGCGTCTCCGCTTCAGATCGTGTGCGGGGCTGCCAATGTGGCTGCTGGCCAGAAGGTGCCCGTGGCTACCCTGGGCACCACCCTCCACCCGGCTAGCGGCGAGGCCTTGGTAATCAAAAAGTCAAAGCTGAGGGGCGTAAGCTCTGAGGGGATGATCTGTGCCGAAGATGAGCTGGGCCTGTGCACCCGCCACGACGGCATCCTGGTGCTGCCGGCTGCGGCACCGGTGGGCGAGCCCCTGGCCCGCTTCCTGCAGATGGAGGACGAGGGTGTACTGGAGATTGGCCTTACCCCGAACCGGACCGATGCCCTGGGCCACTATGGTGTGGCACGCGATGCCGCAGCGGCCTTGCGCATACCGGTTTCTCTGCCCGTTTTAGGGCCTGTCGTGCACAGTTATCCCTGCCCGGTACAGATAGAAGTACTGGCACCGGCACAGTGCCCCCGCTACTGCGGCCTGGTGATCCGGAATGTACAGGTGGGACCCAGCCCCAGCTGGCTACAGCAGCGCCTGGAGGCGGTGGGCCAGCGGAGCATCAACAATGTGGTGGATGCCACCAACTATATTATGCTGGAGCTGGGCCAGCCCCTGCATGCCTTTGACCTGGATAAGATAAAAGGTGGTAAGATCGTGGTACGCACAGCACAGGAGGCGGAGATCCGTACCCTGGATGACCAGATGCGTAGCCTCCAGCCCGCCGACCTCCTGATTGCTGATGCGCAGCAGGCACTCTGCATAGCCGGTGTGATGGGGGGTAAGGACTCCGGCACGACGGCTGCCACCACCAGCATTTTCCTGGAGTCAGCCTGTTTCCAGGCAGCCAGTGTGCGCGGCACCAGCACACGCTTGCAGCTATTTACGGACAGTGCCTATCGCTTTGCCCGCGGGGCCGACCCCGCGATCACGCTGGTGGCCCTGCAGCGCGCGGCTGCCCTGATCCTGCAGCTGGCGGGGGGCGCCGCCTCCGAGCTGGTGGACCATTATCCGCATCCGCTTGCTCCTGTGGTGGTGTCTTTTTCGCTCGATCGCCTCAATCGGCTAGCCGGTACGGACCTGCCCGAGCACGAGGTGCGCGACATCCTGCAGCGCCTGGACTTTGTGGTGGAGGGGCAGGGTGCGCAGTTGAGACTTACTGTGCCCAGCTATCGGGTGGATGTAACGCGCTTCCAAGACGTGGCGGAGGAGGTGCTGCGGATCTATGGCTACAACCGCATCCCGATACCCACACAGCTGCTGATGAGCCCTGTGGCGGAGACCGATACGGCCCGCGACTACCAGCTGCAGCAGCGTGTGGCCGACCAGCTGGTGGCCACCGGCTACTACGAGCTGCGCACCAATAGCCTGGTGGCCGCTGGGCTGGCTGCCGATGGGGCCGTGCATACGCTAAACCCCCTGAGTGAGGAGGTGTCGGTGCTGCGCACAAGCCTGCTCCCTGCTATGCTGGAGGTGGTGGCCCACAACGTGAATCGGCAGCAGCAGGATCTCCGCCTCTTTGAGTTTGGCAAGACGTATCACCTGGCTGGGGCGGGCCAGAACTATGAGGAGCGTGAACTGCTGGCGCTCATCCAGGTGGGCGAGGATCAACTGCCGCATTGGCAGCAGCCGCCCCGGAAGGCGAGCATTTTCAGCCTGCGCCGTATCCTGGAGCAGCTACAGCAGTGGCTGGGCACACAGGCCCAGGTAACTGAGCTGGGTGATGATCTGGAACTGGCCTATGGCCTCAGCTTCCGCCAAGGGAGGCACCAGTGGGCCAGGCTAGGCCAGGTGAAGCCCGAGCTAGTAAAGCAGCAAGGCCTACAGCTGCCTGTTTTCTATGCGTGTATCGACTGGCCCTATCTGAGTCGGCAGCACCGGGCGGGCCGGACGACTTATCAGCCGCTACCTAAGTATCCCGCTGTTCAGCGCGACCTGAGTATGGTGGTGCAGCCAGGCATGGGCTTTGCCGAGATTGCCCGGCTGATCCAGCAGTGCGACCGGCAGCGCATCCAGCGGGTAGACCTCTTCGACCTGTATCAGCCCAAGGGCAGCACCGAGCGAAGCTATGCCGTGCGCATACAGCTGCAGGATCCGAATCAAACCCTGCAAGATGCCCAGGTACAACAAGTAATGGACGCCGCCATCCAGGCGCTGGAATCTACCGGGAAAGTACAGATTCGCAGGGCCTGATGAAGCCCATGCGCACCGAATGCAGCCTGGTGTGTATAGGTGTATAGGGTAGCGGATGCACCGCTGGCAGGCTAAGCCTGGCAGATCACACCTGGTCTACATCGGCGGGGTTCCCCAGGGGCGTGCCAGGCAGGTGGGCCCGGATTGGTACCCGGATGCGTATTATTCGTTCTCCTCGTTATCAGTGGGTTCCAGCTCTTTGCCATCCCATCCCCAGCTGCTTTTCCGGATGTTCGTATTTGCCAGGGCTAGCTGCACGCCCTCTTGTAGCTGCAGGTATTGCGTGCCCTTCAGGCGCATATCGCTCACATGCTCCTTTACTTCCAGTTCGCCCAGCACGCTGGTGAAGTAGCAGAACACCCGCTTGAAGCCCCTGAGAATAGGGCGGCTGTTGCCATAGGTGGCCTCCATCCATTTGCGCCAGGCAGCTTCGTCCAGTATAACAGCCTGGGTGTAGTCCTTCAGCACCTTCTGGGCCGCTACCAGGCCGGGCATGGTACTGGTAAATAGGATTGGGTCGTGCAGCACCCCGTCCTCGTCCTCTTCATCAAAGGTGTCTGCCTCGTGTGGTTTTAGCAGTCTGGAGATATGCTCAGTCAATACCCGTACCTGCGCCTTTTCAAGGTCGCCAAATCCTTCGGTGGAGGGTTTGGTCTTTTCCGCCAGCGCCTTCAGCTCGGGCATGTGCTCATTCAGGAAGTCGATGATGGCGGTATCGGTATCGGCCATACGGGCGGTAAACTCGGTGATGCAGGCCGCTGGGTAGGGGCATCCCTGCTACAGCCTGCTCACAAATATATCAAAGCGGGGGCATTGTACTACACGCCCTAGCGGTTATCCTTTGCACATCCACACCTCTCCAGCTAGTTCGCGCGGGTATGGATGTGTGCACACATCCCCTCATCCCCGCCTGTACTAGGAGCGCAGGCTGTGGGTGAGGGGCACACTAAGCCGGATAAGCAGATTGCGGCCTGGCTCGGGCAGGTTCAGGAAGCGGTAGCGGCTTAGGTGGTGAAAGTAGCGCACGTCGGCCAGGTTCTGCACCGTGAGGCTCCACAGCAGGCGGAGCCTGCCCCACTGTGTGGTTACCCCTGCCGAGGCGGACCAGAGGGTGTAGCCGGGTGTAGCGGGTTCATTGCGTACCACACGGCCTTGGGCCAGCACCCACTGGCTAGCCAGGCGCAGATAGGGGCTGCGCAGCCCTTTCCAATCCCGGAATGTGTATTCTGCATCGGCCACCCATCGGTTGGGTGGCATAAAGGGTAGGGGCAGGTTCTCGCCCAGATTTTGCCCATACAGGTAGGTATAGCCGGCGCCCAGGTGCAGCCGCCCCAGGTGCCAGTCGGCCTGCAGCTCGCCGCCATACAGCAGCGCAGGGTCCTGTGCGTAGCGGTACAGCTGGCGGGCATCTGGCAGGGGGCTGAAGCGAGCCGTGGGGGTTAGGTACAGGTAGTTGTCGAAGTAGCTGAGGAAGGGTGTAGCGGATAGTTGTAGCCGTTTCCGCGTCCAGTACAGCCCCGCATCCAGCTGCCATCCCCGTTCCGTATTCAGTTCCGCATTTCCCTGCTCGTGCCGAAACGAGCCATGGTGCACCCCGTTGGCACTCAGCTCATAGGGCTGCGGAAAACGGAAGTAGCTACCCAAGTTCAGCTTCAGGTTCAATGCCTCGAGTGGAAACCAGGATAGCCCCGCTGATGCGGCCACGTTGCCAAAGCTGCGATCTAGCGCGGGCCCGCTCTGGGTAGTTTCGTCGGGCTGGCCATTGCGCACGAATACGGATCGGTACGGGTCTGTTTGTATCTGGCCCCAGTCGGCCCGCAGTCCCGCGTTTACAAACCATTTTTGTTTCCATTCCCACTCCTGCAGCAGGTATACCCCCAGCTGGCCCTGCCGAAAGGCCGGAAACAGAAACTCGAAGCCTTCCACCCGGTGGGTTTGTCCCTGCGCCTGTACCCCCAGTACCCCCTGCTTGCCCGGCAGCCAGTGCTGATACAGGCGGGCATTCAGGCTATAGCTGTGCAGCAGCAGCTGCAGGGCCAGGTTGCCCGCTGCGGGTCGTCCGTGTGCATCCGGAAAACTAAACTCCTGCCGCAGGTTGCGCTGGTAGCCCAGCTCCAGCTCCAGCCAGTCTTTCCCCAGTATCAGGTTGCTTTTGCTCACCATCTTCAGGTGCCTGGTGCGCTGGTAGGGCAGGCCTATGTTTCGGCTATCGCCATCGGGCGCGGTGTTTAGCACATTGGGGATGCCCACTGCACCTATAAAGATGCCCGCCTGCTGGTCGAAATGGCTAACGTACAGGTGGCTGTACCCCCAGGCCCCATGCCTGCCCAGCATGGCCGATACATTGCGCTCGCGCCCGGCCGTATTTTTCAGCCGGTTGCTATAGATGGGCAGCACAAAGCGGTTGTAGTTGAAGGTGGTGGCTGGCACCCGGTAGTCGGCATAGTCCTGCGTGCTGAAGCGCAGGCTGCCTAGCCAGGGGCCCCGGTGCAGGGCCAGCTTGGTGCTTTGCCAGTAGTTTTCATTCAGGCTCATGTATCCTGCCTCTGCCTGGGCCTCCAGGGTGTTTTCCTCTGGCTCCGGCTCCGGCAGTATGTCTAGCACCCCGCCTATGGCCTGTGGGCCATACACCAGTGCAGCCGGGCCCTTCAGGATCTGCACCCCGCCGGCGGAAAAGGCGTCTATCTCCAGGCCATGGTCTTGGCCCCACTGCTGCCCCTCTTGCCGCACGCCATGCTGCACCACGGCTATGCGGTTGAAGGCCAGGCCACGAATGACGGGTTTGGCAATGCCTGTGCCGGTATTGATGTAGCTCAGGCCCGGGGTGTAGGCCAGGGTCTGTAGCAGGTTGGTGTTCGCATTCTTGCTCAGGTAGGCCGCATCCAGGTACTGCACGTTCAGGCTCTGGCGGCGGGCATCTATCTTCAGGGCATCTCCCTCCACATGTATGGTCTCCAGTTCCAGTTCGGTGGGGAATAGCTGGATGCGCAGGCTGATAACCCCCTGCTGGCTTGTGCTATCCTCCAGGTGCAGGTCTCGCTGGTGGGGCCGATACCCATTCATGGATACATGCAGGTGGTAGTGTGCGGGCCGCACCCGATCTAGCAAAAACTGGCCCAGGCTGTCTGACAGAGCACCCTGGTGCGTTTCGTGCAGCTCTACGGTGGCACCTGCCAAGGGGCTGTTGTCCTCATCGGCCACCACCCCCTGTATGCGCAGTAGGGCCTGTGCATGCAGGCGGTGCCCCACGGGCAGGAGCAGCAGTGTGGCAAAGAGGAACCAAAAACGGACGCGCATCTTGCAATTGAGTTGCAAATTTAGGGCTTGTTTGCGGCAAAAGCCAGCGCATGGCGGACATGACTTTAAATTTCAAGCTTGCAACCGAAGGGCCTGCTTTAACCGTATATTCGTTTCAAATCAGATTTTTTTAAAATTAAACCAAAGAATGAATCTTCTTCGCAGTTTTCTTGCTTGTTTCTCCCTTGCCTTACTATGGAATGCACCCGAAACGCTGCATGGGCAGTGCATGATGGTCCCCGTGTCGCTGGAGGCTAGGGTGCAGAATGCCGATGCCATTGTGGAGGCCCGGGTGACGGGTAAGCAGGGCTTCTGGGACGACGACCATAGCCGAATATACACCGCCTACACCCTGTCTGTTAGCCGCAGTTTCAAGGGGGGGCCTGCCGCACAGCTCCAGCTGGTGGCTCCGGGTGGGCGCGTAGGTATGGACCTGCAGGTGGTGGAACCCTCACTACAGCTGGAGGTAGGCCAGATGGGTGTTTTCCTGCTGAGCCGGGAATACAGCCTGCTGCAGGCTTCGGCCCCGCATGTCTATCAGGCCTTTGCTGGCCCGCAGGGCTTTATCGCGTTGCAGGAAACGGGCGAGGGCCACGACCCCTTTGCCAGCTATACCGATGCCTACGCCCAGGTGTTCGAGTCCATCATGCAGCACACGCAGGCATCCTACCAGGTGGTGAACCTGCAGCAACCCCACCTGTGGGTACCCGGCGAAAAACGACCCGATCAGGGCGACGGCCTGAAGCCCTTAGGTACCAATGCCGTGCCTAACATTACAAGCTTTAGTCCCACCACCACCACAGCAGGCACCGGTTCGGTACTCACCATTACAGGTTCCAATTTTGGCACATACAGCGCGGCCAATAGTGCGATAAGTTTCCGAGACGCGAACAGTTCGAGCGCCTTTGTGGATGCGTTCGCCTCGGACATTGTCAGCTGGACCGATACTGAGATCAAAGTCCTGGTTCGCACGAATGCTGGCACAGGTGCTATTCGGGTAAGAAACGTGGATGGCACGGCTACCAGCACCGCCAACCTTACGGTACTCTACAACCTTACTGGTGTGAATTCGACACAAACGGTACCGGCTGGCAAGTTTTTTCAGCCCGAGCTGACTGGCCCAAACGGTACCGGGGGCTATACCTTCCAGTATTCCACCAACTTTGCGGCCAATGCAGACGCAGTGGCCAGCTTTGAGCGTGCCCTACAGAGCTGGCGGTGCGCCACGGGCGTAAACTTCACCATGGCTGCTGGCACCACCACCATCACTTGCAATTCCGGCCTCGATGCGGTTAATGTGGTTTCTTTTGACACCGACTGCCAACTTCCCAGTGGGGTGCTAGGCATCAATGCCAGCAACTATGCGGGCTGCATAAACAATGGACAAGAATATTGGTTTGTAAGGGGGCACGACTTGATATTCCGAACCCCCAACAACCCGACTGTCTGGGAGTTTGGCCCGGCGCTGCCAGCTACCAACGAAACTGACTTCGAGACCGTGGCCCTGCATGAGCTGGGGCACACCCACCAACTAGGGCACGTTATCAACAACCAGTTTGTGATGCACTTTTCACTAGGCAACGGTGTAGCCAAGCGCAGCCTGAATGCCACCAGCGACCTGGCCGGAGCCAATGCGGTGCTAAGCTGGAGCGACAACCAGAACAGCGTAACCCGGTGTGTACCGGCACCGGCTGCCCACACCCGCCTGTATCCCACCGACTGCGCCCCCCCCCGCATCCGCTTTGCCAATGCCCTGCAGCCCCAGAGCCTGAATGAGGGCGGAGCCAACATGAATGCCGCTACCGGAGACTGCCGCCGCTACCGAGACTACCCCATTACCATGCAGATAACAGGTAGCCCTACCGGAAATGCTACCGTTACCTTCGATGCAGCAGGTAGTACCGCTACGCCCGATGCAGACTATGCCCTGTATAATGCTGCCGCTACGGCACCTATTACCAGCCTGGTCTTCCCGGCTGGCAGCAATGCCAGCCAGGCCTTTACCCTGCGGCTGTACGACGACAGGGCCGTGGAGGCACAGAGTAGACTGCGACTCAACTTTTCCATCTCCGGCACTACCAATGCCCTGAAGGGTTCCGGAAGGGACACTACCCTGATCGTCAACTTTGTAGATAACGACCTGCTACCGGCCAATACCGTGCCGCTACCTACGGTAAACGACGACCTTACCACCGCAACCGTATACATAGGTCCCAGCGATACCGTAGTGGTGTACGATGACGGCGGCGAGCTGATAGGCGTACTGGCCAACCTGAGCCAGCATAACTATGGCTGCACCACCGTAGAGGTAGACCGCGCAGGCACCGGGGCAGTGGCCTTTCAGCGTACGCCTACGGGCACCCTGGCCACCCAAAAAACGCTGCTCATTACCCCCACCAACAGCAACCCCGGAGGATCCTTCCTGTTGACCGCCTACTTTACCGAAGCCGAGATAGCCGGCTGGGAAACCGCCACCGGGGGTAGCCGTGCCAACCTTACCCTCTTCCGCTCCGGCGGCAAGATTGGCAATGTGAGCCCCACTAGCCCGACACCGGCCGGAAACCCCTCTTCTTCCAACCGGTACGGCACCAGTCCGGTTTCGGCTAATTTTGGCGGTGCGGGCGTAGCTCATGCCCTTGCCGCCCAGTTTCCTGCTGGCCTGGGCGGCTTTGCCGCCGGCCTGGGCAGCCCCAACGGCCCCATCCTGACCATCGAGGTTCCGCAGCTTACCCTAAGCGGTAGCCGCCAGGGTACCTCTGCCAGCTTCCAGCTACAGGCCACCCCTGCCGGTGTAGGTGGTACTCTGCGCCTGGAGCGCAGCCTCACCTCCGACTTTGCTGCGCTAACCGAGGTGCAGAGCCAGGCCTATGCCACCAGCCTGACCTTTGCCGATGCGGAGGCACCTTTTAGTGTAGTCTATTACCGGGCACGCTGGCAGAGCACCGGGGGCGATGTGGTGTATAGTGCTGTGGTGCAGCTGGCGGCCCTCAGCCCCGAGCTGACGTTGACGGGCAGCCGCCAGGGTGCCACTGCCGCCTTCCAGCTACAGGCCACACCTGCAGGCGTATCCGGTACCCTGCGGCTAGAGCGCAGCCTCACCTCCGACTTCGCTGCGCTGACCGAGGTACAGAGCCAGGCCTATGCCACCAGCCTGACCTTTACCGATTCTCAGGCTCCCACTACTGCGGCCTATTATCGCGTGCGCTGGCAGGGAGCTTCCGCAGGCCAGACTGCCCTGAGCAATGTGGTGCAGCTGCAAGCCGTAACGCCCACCAGCATTGTCAGGTCCGTGGGCCAGGATACACCCCCTTTCCAGCTGTATCCCAACCCCAGCCACGATCGGCAACCCACCCTGGCCTATCAGGATATGGCTGCCTTCTCCATATCGGTGCACAATAGCCTGGGCCAGCTGGTAGCACAGTATGCCCGTGCGGCCGGTAGTGGGCTTGTTCAGCTCGATCTGCGGCAGCAACCCGCAGGTGTATACACCGTTTCGCTAAGCACCGCCAGCCAGCAGTGGCACAGCCGGTTCGTGCTGCAATAGCCGACTGTGCGGTTATAGACCAACGTGTTTTTTCCCGGCTAAGGAGAATTAGCACTAAACCCGGGTAGTTAAGATAAGAGGCAAACAGGAAGCTTGTAACGGCCCCTGTTTGCCTCTATCTTTGTCCGGGCTATCAGTCAGAATTTTTTTCAACCCTATAATTATGAATGAAGTGTATATCGTAGGCATACAGCGCACGCCGGTGGGTGCTTTCAATGGTAAACTGGCCAGCGTAAAGGCTACCGAACTGGGTGCCATTGCGCTGAAGGCAGCCCTCGCCCAGGCAGGTGTGCCCGCCAGCAGCGTAGACGAGGTGTTTATGGGCAACGTAATGAGTGCCAACCTGGGCCAGGCACCAGCCACACAGGTGGCCCTGGCAGCCGGCCTGCCCGACACCGTGCCCTGCACCACCATAAACAAGGTGTGCGCCAGCGGCACCAAGGCTGCTATGCTGGCTGCCAATATGATTCGCCTGGGGGATGCGCACATCGTAGTAGCAGGCGGCATGGAGAACATGAGCCAGGTGCCCCACTATGTGCAGAGCTACCGCACAGGCCATAAGTTCGGCAACACCGAGCTACTGGACGGCGTGGTAAAAGACGGCCTACAGGATGTGTACAGCGGCATGATGATGGGCGAGGCGGCAGAGCTGTGCGCTGCGAAGTACAGCATCAGCCGCGAGGCACAGGACGAATACGCCATCCGCAGCTACAAACGCGCCATTGAGGCCACTGAGAATGGCAGCCTGAAGCCCTACATCAGCCCCGTTACCATACAGGGCCGGAAGGGTGACGTAATAGTGGATACAGACGAGGAGCCAGCCAATGTGCTGTGGGACAAGATTCCTACCCTGAAACCTGCCTTCAAGAAGGAGGGCACTATTACCGCTGCCAACGCCAGCAAGCTGAACGACGGTGCCACGGCCATGATCCTGGCCAGCGAGAAGGCCGTAAAGGAGCTGGGCCTGAAGCCCCTGGCTCGCATAGTGAGCTATGCCGATGCAGCCCTGAAGCCCGAGTGGTTTACTATAGCGCCCAATGATGCCGTACGCCTGGCCCTGAAGCGCGCTGGCCTGAAGGCTGCAGATATGTCTTTCTTCGAGATCAACGAGGCATTCAGCGTAGTAGCCATGGCAAACCAGCAGCTGCTAGAGGTGGATGCCGAGGCTGTGAACCCATTTGGCGGAGCCGTAGCCTTTGGCCACCCGCTGGGCAGCAGTGGTGCCCGCCTGATACAGAGCGTGGTAACCGGCCTGAAACTGCGTGGAGGCAAGTATGCCGCCATGGGTATATGCAACGGCGGGGGCGGTGCCAGCGCCATGGTACTCGAAAATGTGTAGACAGCAGCCGCTGCCACACCCCATACAGGCCCCACATGTGGGGCCTTTTTTATGCTTGGTTATACGGCCACTATGTGGGCAGTAGTGGCCGCTTTATTTTGTACCTTTGTGCCCTTATGCGTAGTGCGCTCTTCATAGCCGGGCTGTTTGCCGTACTGCTCTCTCTGGCAGGCTGCGATGCGTGCAAGAAGATGGCCAAGAGCAAGGACCTGGCCCTGAAGGACTCTGCCGCCTACTGCTACTACGATAAAAAGCAGTACGAAAGCGCGGCCCTGCTGCTGGAGGAGCTGCTGGGTATATACCCTCCGGGCGAGAAATCCGAGAAGACGCTCTTCTACCTGGCCAATGCCAAATTCTTTTCCGGTGAAATGATCAGCGCCAGTTTCCTGTACAACGAGTTCATTCAGCGCTACCCGAGTAGCCGCCGAGCACCCGATGTGCACTACCAGCTCGCAGAGACCCATGTGAACATGAGCCCGTCCTTCTACCTGGACCAGGGCGATACCAAGAAGGCTATTGAGCGCCTGCAGCTATTCATAGAGCTGTATCCGCAGGACGAGCGCGTGCCCGAGGCAACCAAGACGCTGGACGAGATGCGAGACAAGCTGGCGGAAAAAATGTATACCCAGGCCGATCTCTACCTCAAGATCTATCACTTCCAAAGTGCCGTGCTGTACCTCCAGGCCGTCATCCAGGAGTATCCGGATAGCCGCTTTCGCGAGGCCGCCCAGTACAAACTCTTCAAGGCACAGGTATACTATGCGGACAATAGCGTGGCAGAGAAGCGCCTGGAGCGCTACGAAGAGGTCCAGGCCCTGTACCTGAAGTTCATAGACAAGTTTCCCGAAAGCAAGTATATTAGGCCTGCCGAAAGCCTGTATGCGGGCCTGGATAAAAAGATACGACTGGTAAAGGCCGGAGACGAGGAGAGCCTGAAGAAGGAAACAAAGAACCGGCGCGGACGGCGTAGGATAGACGAAGAAGAAAAGGAGAAAAAGTAGCCCAACACCATGGAACTGAGTAGCGATAACAACATCCAGAGCATCAACATCCTGGACCTGACACCTGAAACCGGGAACATCTACAAGAGCGTAACCATCATTGCGCAGCGTGCCAACCAGATAGGCAGTAAGATGAAGCAGGAGCTGAATGCCAAGCTTGCCGAGTTTGGCCCCGCAGGAGACTCGCTGGAGGAAATAGTAGAAAACCGCGAGCAGATAGAGATAGCCCGCCAGTACGAGCAGCTGCCCAAGCCCACCCTGCTGGCTGTACGCGATTTCCTGAACGGAGACGTGCACTTTAGCGACCCGCTCGAGGCCTAGCTCGCCCCACCCCCCATTACCCATGCGGCTACGCAATAAGCAGATCGTACTGGGCGTGTGCGGCAGCATAGCGGCCTATAAGTCCATCTTGCTACTCCGCCTCTTGCAGCAGGAGGGTGCCCATGTGCGGGTAGCCCTTACGCCCGATGCGGAACGCTTTGTGGGTAGCCTTACCTTTGCCGCGCTCAGCCAGCAGCCAGTGTTTGGCAACCTGTGGGACACCAGCCAGAGCTGGAGCCAGCATGTGCACCTGGCACGTGAGACAGACCTGATGGTTATTGCCCCCGCCACGGCCAACACCGTGGCCAAGCTGGCCCATGGCCAGTGCGATAACGCCGTACTGGCCGTGGCCCTGAGTGCCACCTGCCCGCTGCTGGTATGCCCTGCCATGGACCACGAGATGTACCAGCACGCACAAACCCAGGCCAACCTGCGGCAGCTGGAGGCCCTGGGCTACCAGCTGGTGCAGCCCACCACGGGCTACCTGGCCTCGGGCCTGGAGGGGCAGGGCCGCCTGGCAGAGCCAGAGGCCATCCTGGAGGCAATATGCGGGCACCTGGGCCCCCAGCCCCTGCTGGGCAGGCGGGTGCTGCTAACGGCGGGACCCACCCAGGAGGCACTGGACCCCGTTCGCTACCTTACCAACCACAGCACCGGCAGAATGGGGGTAGCCCTAGCCCAGGCAGCCCAGGCCATGGGGGCAGCCGTAACCCTGGTGGCTGGCCCACTGCAGGTACCTGTGCCGCCGGATGTGGCGCATGTGCCCGTGCGTACGGCCCGCCAGATGCTGCAGGCCGTGCAGGCCCAGTATGAGCAGCAAGACATCCTGATCCTCACCGCTGCCGTGAGCGACTATGCCCCCGAAACCGTGGCGGAAGAGAAGATAAAAAAGGCCGGAGATACCCTGCAGCTCACCCTGCGCCGAAACCCGGACATCCTGGCCTGGCTGGGCGAAAACCGCAAGCCAGGCCAACTCCTGGTAGGTTTTGCCCTGGAAACCGAGCATGAGCTAGCACATGCGCAGGCCAAGCTGGAGAAGAAAAGATTGGATTGCATTGTGCTCAACAGCCTGCGCGATACGGGGGCAGGATTTGGCCACGATACGAATAAAATCACCCTCCTGGACCAAAATGGTACCGTACATCGTTATGAGCTAAAATCCAAGGCCGAGGTGGCGCGGGATATACTACAGTACCTGGTGAAGAAGATCTCATCTGTATGAGGCGAAGTGCATACATCCTGGGCCTGATAGCCTGCCTGATGGGCAGCCGCCTGGCCGCGCAGGAACTAAACTGCAGCGTGAAGGTGCAGGCCCCCACCATACAGGGCATCGATCCGCAGATCTTCCAGAACATGCAGAAGGAAATCTACGAATTTATGAACCTGCGGCAGTGGACCACGGATGAGTTCAAGCCCGAGGAGCGCATAAAATGCAACCTGAACATTGTATTTACCGGTGGGGTGGGGGGTAGCGACCGTTTTGAGGGAACGCTACAGATACAGGTCATTCGGCCCGTGCTGAACAGCGACTTCGAGACCATTACCCTCAATTTTAACGACAAGCATTTCAATATCAACTATGTGCCCTTTCAGACTGTACAGTTTTCGGACAATAGCTATGTGAATAACATTAGCTCCCTGCTTATGTTCTGGGGCTACGTGATACTGGGCATAGATTACGACACCTTTGGCCCAGAGGGGGGGACCGTATATTTTGAGAAAGCAAGAAACATCATGAACCTGGCGCTGAACAGCCGCGAAACCGGCTGGCAGGCTCAGGATGGTAACCGTACGCGTTATTGGCTGATCGAGAATCTGCTGAACAACTCCTACAAAAGTTTCCGCACCGCCTACTACGCCTACCACCGCAAGGGGCTGGACCAGATGACGCAGGATGTAAAAAAGGGACGGGCCGAGGTGCTGAATAGCCTGCAGCAGCTGGAGCGCCTGTTTGCCCAAAACCCCAATCTCTTTATTATTCGGGTATTTACAGATGCCAAGACCAATGAGCTGGTACCTATGTTCAAGCAGTCGGAGCCTGCCACCAAGCAGCAGTTTATCCGCATGATGACCCGCATGGACCCGAATAATGCCACCAAGTACGACTCTGTGCTAGAAAACTGATGGGTACCCGTGTAAGGCGCCTGCCCCAGCCCACTGCCGCACAGCTGGCCCCGCTGATGGGCGAGGCAGTATTTGTCGTAACGAAGGATGGCCTGAGCCTGCATGGATACCTGCAGAGCCTGGATGGCGATAGCCTGGTGCTGAAGGACCTCTTCCGCAATGTACAGTTTCGCAAAGGCTATGCACTGTGCCGACTCCCCCTGGCCCAGGTGCAAGAGGTTTCTCTGGACGCATACGCACCCTATTAGCCCCCATACAGGCTGTGCCGTACACCACCGCTAGCCTGTGCGCAGTAGCTAACCCTCCTGCCCATTCTGCCTTGCCCTACCTGCTCCGCGTGCTGCCGTCCTTTCTGGTTTAGGCTGCGCGGCCTACACGCTGTAGGATTCGGCGTTTGATAACTGGCATCAGTGTTTCCTGTACCGGTAGCTGCAGCTTACTTTCTGCCACAAAGGTGGCCGGGTTGGGCAGGTCCTTGTGCTCCTTTACCAGGTCCATCTTCATGTGGGTATAGCTGGTGCCCACGCTGTAGGAAAAGTTTCGGAGAAACTGCGTGTGGATACCAGTAAGGCGCTCGGATCCGTACTCGAATACGCTGACACTGTAGCGATAGGCGCTGGTTTGGCGCATGCTGCCTGTGCGGATCAGCAGATAGCCCTCCAGGTTATACATGGGCTCCAGCCCGATGGGGCTTACCTCCAGCTCTTTCTCTACCAGCTCATAGATAACCTTGCCTTCCTCAAAATGCGCCTGGAGCCGGGGTAGTGCATAGGCTACAATCTCATTGATCTCCGCCAGTACACCCCCATAGTCTGCAGTTGGCGGCGCATAGTCTACCTTGTTCTCGCCAGGCCTGAAGCCAATGATGCGTTTGGGGATAGCCTGCTCAAATTCCTCCTTCTCTTGCAGATACGCCTGCATGCTACGCACGTGCTCCACCAGCTCTGCCAGTGGCGGATACAGCTTCATCTCATCAAAATGCTGGCGCACATACTGCAGGTAGGCCAGCAGCATGTACTGCTTGTACTCGAAATCTACAAGGCCCTCTGTAAACCAGTTTGGTTTCAACTCTTTCATATGCCCTCCGGCTTTATGAATAAAAAACGTACGGAATTTGTTATTATTCTACGTTTTTTGCAAAGAAGGGTTGGGCTGTATACGCACGGAATGTAGGCGGTGCTGATGCCCCGCCCACTTATTTCCGGTATTCCTATTGGATAACGTCGCGAACGCGCTGTGTAAAGGCACGCAGTGCATCGCGTTCGGAAACGCCCCGCATCATCTCCTCCTTCACCGCTATGGCACCCAGCAGGTTTGTCAGCTGGTCGCCCTCATCCTTTCCCTCTATTGTTATCGGGGGTTTTTTTCCCTCCATCAGGGCCTGCTCGGCTAGTTTTAGCACATCGAGCGGCTCGGTAATGAGCTTTTTGATAACGGGCAGTTGCATGGCCTATGGGTGTTAGTTGTTGAGTAGGGTAGCGGCCAGGGTTTCCACAGCCTCAGCCTTGCCAGAGGCAAAGCCCTCGGTGAGTGTGCCCCCATTGAAGGCCGCGAAAAACGGCAGGTTGGTTACGCCCGCTGTCTTGCGTGCCTCCGGGCTTTCCTCGGCATCCACTTCCACAAAGTACACACCCGCATATTCGGGCTTATCTGCCAGTGCTGCGTATTTGGGGGCAATGAGCCGGCAAGAGCCGCACCAGGATGCATAGTACTTTACCACCACCTTGTCATGGTCTCTTAGCGCTTGCTGAAAAGTAGCGTCATTCAGTTTCTCAATCATGGCCTAAGAACTGTTCGCAATTAGGAATAGTTCCTATCTGCTGGTACTGCTTGCCAGTGCGCATCCTGCCACGCGCCGCATCCTTGGGGTCAGGGCGATCGAACAATATCGCTAGATTGCACAAAAGCCCATGCCCGTACCTGCCGCTATCGATCTTTCCCGCTATGGCCCCGGGTCCGAGCGGCCGTATGTAATACTGGGGGGTGGCCTGGCGGGTAGTTTTGCCGCTGCCGAGGGCGTTATGCGGGGCCACTCGATTTTGCTGATCGATCATCCCCAGCCCTACGGTGCTAGCCAGGTAGCCGCCGGGCTATACAATACCGTAACGGGGCAGCGTGCTGCCCGCACCTGGCAGGCCGACCTGCTGACCGATACCCTGTTGGCATTCTTTGCCCAGCCCTGGGCGGCCCCACTGCGGCCCTACCTGCACACCCAGTCGGTGTACCGTCCTTTTCGCACCGTGGCCGAGCTGAACGAATGGTCGGCCTTTGCGGGCGATCATCCGGCGGTGCTGCAGCTGCACCCGCCCCGCTGGCCCGGGCGCATCCGGAACGAGCTGGGGGGGCATGGAGGTACTGCGTACCGGCTGGCTGGATGTGCCCGCGCTGCTGCCCCGGCTGCATGCCCTACTGGCAGAAACCGGACGCTTTCAGCGCCTGGACTACCTCCTGCCCTACACGGCTATAGATCCCGCAGCAGGCAGCCTGCGGATAGGGGCCGAGGTGCTGCCCTATGCGGCCATTATCTTTGCCGAGGGGGTGGGCGTGCTACAAAACCCCTGGTGGCCTGGCCACCGGCAAATACAGCCCCTGAAGGGGCAGCTGCTAAGCCTGAGGATAGCAGACCTGGACCTGCCCTACACCCTGGTAAATAAACTGTACCTGGCACAGCGGGCACCCGGGCAGTTTTATCTGGGTGCCACCTACGAGCCCCGATACACGACTGTAGCCCCTACTGAGGCGGGTGCCCATGAGCTACTGGAGCAACTACGGGCACGCATCCTGCTGCCCCCCCTGCCCAGCCTGGAGCCCATGGCGCACCTGAGCGGCCTGCGCCCCACCAGCCCCGACCGCCGGCCCCTGCTGGGCAGGCACCCCCACCTGCCATTCTATTTCCTGAATGGGCTGGGCACCAAGGGGGTGCTGCAGGCACCCTGGTGTGCGCAGCAGCTATGGGCCCATCTGGCCGGCGCGGCACTGCCCGCTGCCATCGATCTGTTTCGTTTTCGCGCCTAGTGAATGCTAGTACATAAACCTGCGGATGCTAGCTACCCCCCGTGCCCCGGCGGCCAGGCATTCATCTTCGGTGGTTTCGGTGATGCCCCCCAGGGCAAACACGGGTATCTGCACCTGCGTACAAATCTCCTGTAGGCTGGCTAGCCCCACGGGCTCTGCCCGGGGGTGGCTGCGGGTGGGGAAGATGGGGCTATAGAACACGTAGTCGTACCCGTCTGCCATGGCTGCCAGCACCTCCTTCTTGCTGTGGCAGCTGCGCCCATACAGCAGGGCTCGATCTGTGGGTAGAGGGGTCTGCTCATCCGCGCTATGGTGTATGCCGTCTGCCCGTATGCCTGCGGGTAGCTCGCTGGCTGCCAGCAGGATGGGTATCTCTATAAACTGCAGGGCGGGGTACAGCTCCAGCATCAGCGCTGCCAGCTCACCCCCTGGCAGGCCCCGCTCACGTATCATCAGGGCATCGGCCCCGCGGGCACGTGCGCTTCGCGCCCACAGTAGCATGACCTGCCGGGCCTGCGACACGGGCGCGTGCGGATCCAGTATCCCTGGTGAGATGGCCAGGCGCTTGAAGGAAATGGAGCGTGACATGGGCTTGCAATCATTTTTCGGCCATAAATATGCAACACCGCTGCAAAAATGCGAACTTTACCCACCTATGGAGGGCAGCGTTACGGGGTCCAGCTTGGCTAGCGTGTTGGCGATCAGTATGATTACGTTGGCAGGCATGGTGCTGGTTTCACTTGGCCGTAGCATTTTTGAGCGTGCACATAGTTATCTGTTTGCGCTCGCCGCAGGGGCACTGGTGGCCAACGCGCTGCTGCACATGCTGCCCGAGGCCTGGCAGTATCTGCAGTCTTACAGCCTTACGGCTGGCATTTGTGTGCTGGGCTTTGTTTTTCTAGCCCTGCTGGATGTGCTGAAAACGGAGGAACGCCTGGCCCGGCTGACGCGGCAAAACTTCTTCTCGCCGGTTATTGCTTTCTTTGTTATTAGCGACAGCGTGCACAATTTTTTCGATGGGGCCATCGTAGCCCTTTCGTATATGGCCGACTGGCAGACCGGGCTGTATACCAGCCTGGCTGTGGGCCTGCACGAGATACCCCTGGAGCTGGTAGAGTGGAGCCTGATGCTGGGCATGGGTATGCGGCTACAGCGTGCCCTGTTGCTCAATCTGTTTAGCGCCCTTTTTTCTATCCTGGGGGCGGCTTTTTGCCTGGTCATCGGGCTGGAGAGTCGTACCCTGGTGTACTACCTGCTGCCCTTTGTGGCGGGTGGGTTCTTCTACCTGTCTTTTGTCAAGCTATTGCCACGGCTCAGCCTGGCAGGCCGGTGGGCCATCCCCCTCCATCTGCTAGCGCTGCTATTGGGGGTGCTGCTTATGCTGGACTGGCTTCCACATCCGGGCTGATGGGTGCTGGCTGGCCTTGCGGTGTGGTGCCACACGTCATCCGGCAGGGCTACGTCTATTGTTTGCTTACACCTCGGCCCTAAGCTGTGCGCGGGCCGCGCCAGCCTGGCTGCAGTGTGGGCATATGCCTGTTAGTAGCAGGGCCTGCTGATGCACCTCGTAGCCAGGCTTTAGGGCTATGGCGGGCACGGCCACATCCATGCAGGTAGTGGTTTGGCAGCGCTCGCACCGGAAGTGTGCGTGGGGAGCCTTGCGCTGGCTCAGGGCATATTTCAGTACGGCTGTTTCATCCATTACCCTGTGCAGGATGCCCAGCTGCTCAAACGTATTGAGCGTGCGATAGAGCGTAACCCGGTCATATGCAGGTAGGGATGCCTCCAGATCGGCATGGGTCTGGGCCTGGCTTGCACGCAGGAAGTACTGGAGCACCTCCACCCTGCACTTTGTTTGCCGCAGGGCATGCGCCCGGAGTATCTGAAGGGCTTGCATACACAAAAGTAAGCATTTCGGGCTTTTGATGCCACCGTTGTACCGCTGCATGCGGTCTGCCGGATTGTAGCCTTATCACCACCCCAGGCGGTGGCCCACTACCATCGCCCCCAGAGACAGTGCCACGCTGGCCAGTATGTATAGGCCAGCCTGCACATAGCGGCCAGCCTGCAGCAGGCCCACTGTCTCCATGCTGAACGCGCTGAAGGTGGTGAATGCGCCACAGAAGCCTACCATCAGCATGGCCTGCAGGGGCGTGGCAAGCAGCCCTTTTGCCCTGAATGCCCATAGTAGGCCAAGTAGGAGGGATCCCAGTACGTTGATGCCAAGCGTACCTAGCGGAAAGCTGGACGGCCATAACCACGCGATGGCTTGGCCCAGATAATACCGGCATAGGGTGCCCAGTGCGCCCCCCAGGCAGAGCCAAATGGCCACCATGATGGTTTGGGAAGCTTAGGCCCCGGCCAGTATCTCTTCCAGCTTACCGATTGGCAGCTTGAAGAGATCGAAGTTCGGGTGCGTTTTGCGCAGCAGGGCAAACTTCTCCACGAAGGTCTTGGCCGCCACCTTGTTGTTTTTGGGGAACTGAACCAGCTGGTCAAACCACTCCTTTACACTGGGGTGGGCATCGGCCAGGGCCAGGGTACGTGCACGGCTCACCTCAAACTCGCGCTCGCGCACAAAGTACACCACCAGCAGCGGCTTCATCAGGGCCTTTTCCTCTTCTTCAAAGTCACTCTCGGCAAAGGTCCGGATCAGCTTATGCAGGCTGCTACGGTACTGCTCGTCCTCCCAGAAAAGCGCCAGCACACTCCAGAACACATGCGGAATGTAAATGCCCCCACAGGCAGGCGCCACACCTAGCGCAAAGTCTACCTGCGCGGCTGCGTCCTTTGTTTTTTTATGTAGTTGAGAAAAAGCCTCCACTACGGCCGCCTTGTCCGTTCCTTCGCCCGCCTGGTAGTCTTTCTCTATTTTGGCTATCTCTTTTTCGAAACTCATGGGTCTATGTCGGTTACAAACTGCAAAGTAAACAAGATATGGTGTACAACACACGAGCCACGTACATTGTATGAATTAAATTTTGTGGGCGCATTTGAGATTATTTTTGGTAAATACCCCGCTATTCATTGGAAATTCTTATTTGAAAAATATATTTGCTTCCAGACCAATAAAATCACCCATGAAAGTAACTTTACAACAAGCCCTTTTGCTCCTCCTACTCCCGGTATGGGGTTTTTCTCAGCCCGACTATGGCGATATCATCTGGAAGCGCCGTTTGGGCGGATCGGGTACACCCAGCTTTGAAGCTTTTGGAGACAGGCCCACAGCGCTCACCGTATCTGGGGGGTTTACCTATGTGGCTGGCTATAGCAATAGCAACGACGGGGACTTTCCAGGCAATCGGGGTGAGGTGGATGCCTGGGTTGTGAAGCTGGCCCGAGACGGAAGCGTCCTGTGGAAATATCAGTTCGGGGGCAACGCATTCGAAACCGTGCGCGACATTACCGTAATGCCCAATGGCGATGTGGTGGTGGTAGGCGAGACCTTTAGCTCGAACCTTTTCGGCTACCGTTCTTTCACCGATGCTTTCGTACTGAGGCTAACCCCCAATGGCCAGGAGGTGTACACCAAGCTTATAAACGGCACGGGGCTTGCTGAGACCTTGAATACGTCGGCTTTCGAGTACTTTCAGGGTGTAGACACAGTAGGAACGGAATTGGTGGCCGTAGGCAGAACGAGTAATTTCTATCTTAACTCAGTGCAAGACACCTGGGATACGCTGAGCGGTTCTCTGGATGCCTGGATCCATCGCCTGGATGCTTCGGGCAACTATCGTTGGCACAATCGGGTTTTCCGGAACGATACCCTCAAGAATTTGTCACAGGTGGCAGGTGCAGGGGGCATATCGGCGATCATAAATCGATTCAATGATGTAGTGCACCTGAACCGGGGTGGCTATGTGGCAGTGGGCGATGCCGCTTTCTTTGGCGATAGCAACGTAGGCGATGCTTATCTGGCTCGTTTCGATGAGGCGGGAGACACGGTGTGGACCCGGCTTCTAGGTGGCGCGCAGGGGGATGATGGCCTTAGGATTGAGGAAACATCCGATGGGAACGTGATCGTGCTGATGGAGCGCCGCAAGCCTAAAGCCGGAAGCCTTCCGGAGCCCGACCTGTGGCTGGCCAAGATAAACACGACCACTGGTAGCACCATGTGGGAGCGCATAGTGGGGTCCAATTTTATAGACAGCCCACAGGACATTATACTTGCTGCTGATACCATCGTGGCGGTTGTGGGCTGGGAAGACGTAGATCAGGTAGACTTAGCTACCGGCTACGACGGATTTGTGGACCGGTACGATGCCCGAACAGGAGCATCCATTGGTAGCCGCAGGCTGTTTGGTACCTCTGGTAAGGATGACCGTGCCTATGCAGTGGGTTATGATGTACAGACCGATGATTATGTGATTGCCTGCACCTCCATTGGCACCAGCAGCTTTTTCCCCGAGAATAGTGGTGGAACAGACTGGTGGATTATCCGCATGGCAGGAGACAATAGTGCCTTCCAGCAGTGGGTGAGCCGCGCCGACGGGCAGCCGGGCATCGCCCATGGCGAGGAGCTGCGGGCGTGGCCCAACCCGGCCCGTGGTAGCCTGAGCCTGAACCGCACAGACCTGGACTATGTAGAGCTATACAACCTGGCAGGCATGCGCGTGCAGCGTTGGGACGGTGCCGCCCTGCCTCAGCAGCTGGACCTCTCGGGCTTAGGTGCCGGTATGTATCTGCTGAAGGCCGAAAAGGGCAGCCAGTCCTGGAACCAAAAGATAGTGATCCAATAGAGTAATGGCTTGGGTGCGTACTGTACCCAAAGCGCAGCCCCAGATCTCGGGTTAATAGTTATCGTGGTATACTCCCACAGTAAAGTGTAATTTAGATGAGGACTATCTTGCTCTAGCAAGAATTTGATAGATTACACCGGATTAAAAATAAAAAGTATATGGTTACGCTTCTACGTATTTTCTTCTTGTTTACACTTCTTTCTGGTACCGTGCTTGCACAAGGCTATGGTGATATTATCTGGAAAAAAAATCTTGGTGGTGCTGGTTTTGAAGAGCCCACAGATGTACTTACCTCGGGTGGCTGGACGTATGTGCTGGGTTTTAGCAACAGCAACTCGGGCGATTTTTCGGTGAACAATGGATCTTCAGATCTATGGTTGTACAAGCTGGATAGAGCCGGAAACAAGAGCTGGGCTTATAATTTTGGAGGTAGTGGCTTCGATTTGGGCCAAAAGCTGCTGCTGATGCCCGATGGGGGCATAGCTGTAGTGGGCCTTACCACCAGTACTAACCTGCCAGGCTTTCGCAGTGCAGTAGACGGGTTGTATATCCGGCTAAGCCCGCAGGGTAATGTGCTGCTGGACACCCTAATAAACGGTGTGGGGTTTGCCGAGCAATTTGTTGCAGCCTCTCGAGAGGATCTTTTTGGTGCAGATACCATTGGCAACACAGGTGTTGTAGTGGTGGGCCAGACTAACGGGACCTTTTTGTACGGCCCGCAAGACCCAAGTGATACCCTAAGCGGATCAGTTGATGCCCTGATCATGAAGCTCACGAATGCCGCCCAATATCAGTGGCACAATCGGGTTTTTCGGAACGACACCCTGAAGAACCTGCCGCAGGTAGCATCTCAGGGCGGTATATCGGCTATTCTTAACCGTTTCAAGGGTGTAGTGCACCTGAACCGGGGTGGCTATGTGGCAGTGGGCGATGCCGCTTTCTTTGGCGATAGCAACGTAGGCGATGCTTATCTGGTTCGTTTCAATGAGGCGGGAGACACGGTGTGGACCCGGCTTCTAGGTGGCGCGCAGGGGGATGATGGCCTTAGGATTGAGGAAACATCCGATGGGAACGTGATCGTGCTGATGGAGCGCCGCAAGCCCAAGGCCGGAAACTTTCCGGAGCCCGACCTGTGGCTGGCCAAGATAAACACGACCAGTGGTAGCACCATGTGGCAACGCATTTTGGGTACAGGCTTTGTAGAGAGTCCGCAAGACATGGTACTTGTTGCGGATACCATTGTGGCAGTAGTGGGCTGGCAGGACGTAGATGAGGCAGGCGTGGCTACCGGTTACGACGGATTTCTGGATCGGTACGATGCCCGCACGGGCGCTACTATTGGCAGCCGCAGGCTGTTCGGGGCTTCGGGTAAGGAAGATCGCGCCTATTCGGTCAGCTACGATAACCAGACCGATGACTACATCATTGCGTGCGGCTCCATTGGCACAAGTACCTTTTTCCCTGAGACTAAGGGCGAAACAGACTGGTGGATTATCCGCATGGCAGGAGACAACAGCGCCTTCCAGCAGTGGGTGAGCCGCGCCGATGGGCAGCCTGGCGTCGCCCAGGGCGAGGAGCTGCGGGCGTGGCCCAACCCGGCCCGTGGCAGTCTGAGTCTGAACCGCACAGACCTGGACTATGTAGAGCTGTACAACCTGGCAGGTATGCGCGTGCAGCGCTGGGAGGGTGCCGGGCATCGGCAGCTGGACCTCTCGGGCCTGGGTGCCGGTATGTACCTGCTGAAGGCTGCAAAAGGCAGCCAGTCTTGGAACCAAAAGATAGTGATCCAATAGATAGCCTTCCTAAAGACATGGGGCGATGGCTCCTCTGCATGAGGCCCAGGGCTTGATTCAGCCGTATTCTATTTATGGTTCCCAAAGCAATTATCCAGTGCACAGCACTGGATAATTGCTTTAAACCCACCAGGTAACTGGGCCTTTAGGGTCTTGCCTACACACCTGCCTGCCGGGCCTGCCTGTATGGCTGCTCCAGCAGCTGGCGGCGGCCTGGGTCTATCTCGTAAACATCGGGCAGAAAGTATACCTGCCCCTCCGGATCGGCCCGTGCCGTAAAGTAGTACAGGTGGATCCCAAACACCCCCGGTATCGTCCGTACATGGTTGCGCGGGCCATTCGCCCCCAGCAGGCTTTCCTTCTCTGCTGTTTGCCAGTCGGGCACCGTACTCATCAGTAGGTCTAGCACCGCCTCGGGCTGCTGCAGCCGCACACAACCACTACTCAGCGCCCGCATGGGCAGGTCGAAGGCCCATTTGTCGGGCGTATCGTGCAGGTATACCTGCCAGTTGTTCGGAAACCGAAAGAGCATTCGGCCCAAGCTGTTGGCCGCCCCTGGCCGCTGCCGGATGGAGAGGCCGCTGGTGCCAAGGCTTAGTGCCCACAGGTTATCATAGTTCAGGTAAATAGCTTGTCCGCTGGCATCCACCAGCTCCATATCCATAGCGGCTAGAAATGCCGGATTGTACCCGGCTCGGGGCAGAATGTCTTGGTATATCAGGGCCGTGGGTACAGTCCAGTAGGGGTTGAACACTACCTCATTCAGGCGCGAAGAGATAAAAGGCGTTCGGCGCTTTTTCTTTCCCACAATGGTGCGCATCTCCAGCACCGGTTCTCCCGCCTGGTAGGCTATCAGCTTGTATTCCGGGATGTTAACCCAGAGATAGTTGGGCCCCCAGTCTGCGGGTACCCAGCGCCAGCGCTCCAGGTTTAGCCGCATCTGGGCAATACGCTCTTCCAGCGGCACATTCATGGCTTGCTGGGTAGCCTGCGTCAGCTGGCTATCGGGTGCCAGGCCATGCTGCTGCTGGAACTGTGCTACGGCCCGGGCCAGATCGGTTTCATACCATTCGGGCATGTCTTGCTTTGTGCTGGCTAGCAGTCCCTCGGCCTGCAGGCGTGCGCGCACCATGGGCACATACACATGCGTATCTCCGGGCTGTATCTCCTTCATGGCTGGCACTTTGGGCCAGTCGCCCATTTTATCTCGCAGGGACAGGTAGCGCAGGGTAGCGCGCTTCAGGTAGCGGTAGTGAACATGGCCCGGCTCCAGGCTGGTTAGGTAGGCCTCCAGGTCGGCACCCCGGTATAGTTCATTCAGTGCCACCATGGGATCGAGCTGCTGCCCGGCATGGCCCCCAATGCCCCAGTACGGCCGTGTGGCCGTACTGTCCAGCTTGCCGTAGTGCAGGTGCGACTGATACAGGCAGAATGCATCGGTGAGCAAAAACTCCGCACGTATGCTGGTGTACCCATCGGAACGCCTGCCCAGGCTGTCTACCAGTTTTTGCAGGGTGCTATAGTGGTAGTCTCGGGGCATCAGGCCCACAGCATCGGCCTGGCGTATGCGCTCGTATAATATTTGGCCACGCGCGTTCAGCCCCCCCGGGCCTATCCACATCAGCGGGTTGCCCGATTCGTAGTAGTCTCTCACCCGTTCTTGGGCATATAGCGGCTCCACCAGTTCGGCCTGCATGCTGCTATCGCCCAGTTCCAGGAAATACGCAAACGACTTCTGTAGTGCGCGCTCATATTCCGCTTCTTGTATCAGCTGGCCTATCTGCAGGTGTTTGCCCTCGGGGGTGGGTATCCTTAGCCAAAGGATGCACAGGAGGATCAACCCCGACAGCACGGCCACAAATAGCAGTTGGTAGTGCCAACTCCTCCGTTTGGTCAGACCCCGCCCAAAAACTGCAGGCAGCGGTACAGAAGGTATGTTGTTCGTCGAATTCATGTTTGTGGTTGTCAGTTACTTTTAACGTAATCGTCTATTCCATCGTTCTACACACTTGCCATTAGGCCTTGGCCAGGTCGTGTGTTGTACCTTGGATATACATATACAGGGTAATGGCGCACAACAAGTATGCCGGTTTCTCCTTAGCTTGCCGAATGATGGGTCTTGTTATTGCAGTTGTTATACTGTGTACGTGGGGGCTTTCAGTCGCGTTTGGTCTTTCTGTAGCGCACAATTGGGCTTCGCCCCTCAGCTGGCTGTGGGTGGCTGTGCAGACCCACCTATATACGGGCTTGTTTATCACCGCCCACGATGCGATGCACGGAACGGTGCACCCCCGCGCTCAGGTAAATAGGCTTGTGGGCTGGCTTGCGGCCGGGCTTTTTGCTTACAACTATTATCCCTTGCTCATCCGGAAGCATCATCAGCACCACAGGTTTGTGGCCACCGCTGCCGACCCCGATTTTCATACCGGCAGCTTCCTCCGTTGGTACCTAAGCTTTTTGCGGCAGTACATCCGCTGGCCCCAGCTCCTGCTCATGGCCCTTACCTTCAATGTATTGAAGTATTTCTTTCCACTAGAGAACGTGCTGCTGTTCTGGATGCTGCCTGCGGTGCTATCTACCTTTCAGCTCTTTGTTTTTGGCACTTGGCTGCCCCATCGCGGCACCCCTGCCAATGCACATCATGCCCGCAGCCAGCGCAAGAATCACCTCTGGGCCTTTGTCAGCTGCTACTTCTTTGGCTACCACTACGAGCACCACCACCACCCGGGTACACCCTGGTGGCGCCTGTGGGCCTACAAGGCCTGATGCGGGCAGCGACCAGGATGGTGCCGTGCCTAAAAGTTTGCGTTATCCGGCGTGCGCGGAAAGGGGATCACGTCTCGGATGTTGCTCATCCCCGTTATAAACATCATGAGTCGCTCCAGCCCTAGCCCAAAGCCGGCGTGCGGCACTGTGCCAAAGCGGCGGGTATCCAGGTACCACCAGTAGTTTTCTTCGGGCAGGCCCATCTCCTGGATGCGCTGCTGTAGCACTTCCAGGCGCTCTTCGCGCTGGCTACCGCCTATTATCTCGCCAATACCCGGGAACAGAATGTCCATGGCAGCTACTGTGTTGTTATCCTCATTCAGGCGCATATAGAAGGCCTTGATGCCTTTGGGATAGGCCGACACGATGACCGGACGCCCAAAGTGCTCCTCCACCAGGTAGCGTTCATGTTCGCTTTGCAGGTCGCTACCCCAGCGTACGGCGTACTCGAAGCTGCGCCCCGACTCTTCCAGTATCTGGATGGCCTCGGTATAGCTGATGCGGATAAAGTCTTGCTCCAGCACGGCCTGCAGCTTGGCTGTTAGTCCAGGCTCATACTGCCCTTCCAGAAAGCCCAGGTCGTCTGCCCGATGGGTGAGTACAAACTGGATGCAGTATTTCAGGAAGTCCTCGGCCAGCTGCTGGTTGGCCGCCAGGTCATAGAACGCCATCTCTGGCTCTATCATCCAGAACTCGGCCAGGTGCCGGGTGGTATTGCTATTTTCGGCCCGAAAGGTAGGGCCAAAGGTATATACCTCGCCCAGGCCCAGGGCTCCCAGCTCAGCATTCAGCTGGCCGCTTACCGTTAGCCGTGCGTGTGTGCCAAAAAAATCCTGTGCAAAATCTACTCCGCCGGTCTCGGCCAGCGGTGCAGCCCCTGGCGGCAGGGTAGTAACGGTGAACATCTCGCCTGCGCCCTCGGTGTCGCTGGCGGTAATAATGGGGGTATGCAGGTACACAAAGCCTCGCTCGTGGAAAAACTGATGGATGGCGAAGCTGACGGCATGGCGTAGGCGAAACACTGCCCCAAACGTATTGGTACGACTACGCAGGTGGCCAATCTCGCGAAGGAACTCCAGGCTGTGCGCCTTCTTTTGCAGCGGGTAGGTCTCTTGGTCTGCCACGCCCAGCACCTGTATCTGGCGCACCTGTAGCTCCACGGCCTGTTCCTTGCCCTGGCTCTGCACTAGCACCCCCTCCATGCGCACAGATGCACCTGTGGCTACGTCTTTCAGCACTACTTCGGGGAAGAGCCCATTGTCTATCACCACCTGCAGGTTGCCCAGGCAGCTGCCATCATTCAGCTCGCAAAAGCTGAATTTCTTGCCTGCCCGGCGCGTCTTTACCCAGCCACAGGCCACTACCTCTCGGTCAAACTCGGTGGTGGCCAGTAGGTCTTTGATCCTGGTTCGTAGGGTGCGCGTGGTAAGCATATGCATAGTGCGATGATAAGATAAAAATGCGGCTACAAAAATAGCGTTACAGGCCCCGAAAAGCTAGGCTTTTTCGGGTTTTTCCGCCAGCTATCGGCCAGAAGCTGCTACTGAATGCGCACAGGAATTTCCACCCTGCGCTCGTTTAGTTCACGGTCAAAGGCTAGGAAGGTGAGGCGGTAGATGCCCCCGGGGGCCGTTCCGGGTACGTTCAGGTTTCGGCTGAAGGTGTAGGTGCTGCCAGAAAGGGTCTCATTCAGCAGTTCGATGGAGGGGGTTCCGGTCGCGCCGATCAGCAGCACCTGCAGGAAGGCGAGGGTGCCCTTGCCATCGTCCACGGTACCCGCCACTGGGATCGTTCCGCCTGGAGGGCTAGCCAGGGTGTCCGTCAGGCTGCCAGGTGTGGTAAGGCTAAGGCTAGGGGCATTCAGGTCTGCATCGTTCTCTATGCGTAGCAGCAGGGTGGCGGTGGCTACCTTGCCATCTGTGTCGGTTACCCGTACCTCCAGGCTGTAGTTGCCCGCCACGGCATTGCTGGGTATTACCAGGTCGGCCGTATCTCGCGCCTGGGTGCCACTCAGGGGTAGGGTGGCACTGCCGTTCCAGCCGACAAAGCCCTCCGGCAGAGCCTGGTATCCCCAGCTCTGCAGTCCTTGCCCATCGCTCGCCTCTACCACCAGCCTTAGGGTTTGTTCTGCAGCCAGGGTCTTACGTTCTGTCGGGTTGCTCGGCGCGATCAGGCTGAGGCTGGGGCCCCCTTCCGCAGGGTCGTTGTCGTCGCTCCGGTTGCAGGCCGGCATACTCAGCCCGGTGCACAGGCACAGCAGGTAGATGAGCAAGTTTTTTTTCATACACTCGAAAATACCACTTTTGTCTTAAATAGTTTCCTCCAGGATGCGGCGGGCCGCGATAATTCCACCCAGCACCACCCCGGGTATGCCTTGGCCGGGGTACACGGTGTCTCCGCACAGGTATAGGCCTGGCAGTGGGGTAGTGCAGCCCTGCCAGGCCAGCAGGCTGCGGTCCATGCGCTGGGGCAGGCCGCCCACGGTGCCTTGGTGGCGGTAGGTCCATTTTTCCCAGCTAAGGGGGCTACTCGCCGTCTGCTGCACCACACATGCCTCGGCCAGGCCGGGCAGGGTGCTGCGCAGGGCCTGCAGGATGGCGTTGCACAGTTCAGTTTTTCGCGCCTGGTAGGTGGCGGGGTCTAGCCCCTGCCAGTCGGCAGCCCGGGTGTGGGTGCTTAGGGCAATAACGCGCTGCCCCTCGGGTGCCCGCTCCAGGTCTCCCCGCATGCTTAGGCTGGCAAACAGGGTATGGCTGCCGGTATGGGGCAGGGGTTCGGCCAAGATCAGCTGGTGGTGCAGGGCCAGGTCTGCGGGCAGTTTGTCTTCCACCACCAGGCCCAGAGTATAGGCTGCCCAATAGTGCGGCTCGCTGGCGGCTAGCGCTGCCGCCCAGCCTCGGTGCGCCTCGGGTAGCAGGCTGGGGAGGTTCCAGATGGGTAGGCTGCTGAGTATGCGGCGTGCCTGCAGCACCTGGTGCCGCCCCCCCACGCCACGAGTATGCAGCTGCCAGTGGCCTTGCCTGGGTGCTATGGCTACCACCTGCTGCCGCAGCTGCACCTGCCCCTGCCGGTGCGCCAGGTAGCCCACTAGCTGCTGTGCCAGCTTCCACATGCCGCCCGGAACATAGTAGTTGGGCGACTGGGTGTAGCACAGCGCCGGGGCGGCAAACAGCAGGGGTACACCTGTGGCAGGGCTCTGGGCTGTTATCAGTAGCTGGGCATCCACATAGCGCCTAAACTGGGCACTCAGCCCCAGGCGGTGCAGCTGCTGTGCGGTGGAAACGAAGGCCCAACGCAGCCTGGGCAGGTTGCGCGGGTCATTCTGCTGCAGCAGCTGCACATAGTCGCCCAGTGCCTGGGGCGGAAAGCGCAGGTTGCGCCCAGATGCCTGCCACACCAGCTCATCCAGCGCCCACAGGTGGCTCCACAGCTTGCGCTGTTTCTCCGCCTGCCCATATACCTGTATCAGTGCGTGCAGTGCCTGCTCGCGGTCTGTGTAGCGGTGTATGGGGGTAGCTCCGTGCCACACCGTCATGGGTAGCTGTAGCGGCACCACGGGGGGCTGTAGCCCCAGCTGCCTGTATAGTATGCCCAGGGGCTGGTGGGGTTCCAGGCCCATCAGGGTGGTGGCCCCGGCCTCGAACACATAGCCCCGGCGCGGGTAGCTGCCTGCGCAGCCACCGGCCAGCCAGTTGGCCTCCAGTACCTGCACCCGCTGCCCCGCCTGTGCCAGCAGTGCTGCGGCACTTAGCCCAGCCATGCCTGCCCCTATGATGGCCACGTCTGTCATCGCATTGGGTAGGAGAGTATGGAGAATAGCCAAGTCGGGCGCTAGGCCTTGCGCCGCAGGCTAGGGGCTGGTAGGGCTTACGGGCGTGCCGCTGGGCGCGCTAAATGGGTCGGACTTGATGTTGCACTTGATGTGCAGGATGACGGTGTCATTCTGCGGGTCGTTGGTGCGTACGGCCACCGTTTTGTGCTGGGGGCCTTTTTTGCCTGCCGAGTTGAACACCACGTCAATCTTTCCGGTGCCGCCGGGGGGTACAGCATCCTTGGTCCAGCTGGGGGTGGTGCAGCCACAGCTGGCTTTTACACTCACCAGCTGCAGGGGCTGCTTGCCCAGGTTGCCAAACTCGAAGCTGTGCTCCAGCTTGTCGCCCTCCAGGATGTCTCCACCGTCAAAGGTAAGCTCATTGAAGGTAATGCGGGGTAGCTCGGCCAGCTCGGCCTCTGTGAATATGCGCTTGTAGGTGCCATTCAGTTCGATGGTCTTCAGGGGGCGGTCGGTGTCATTTGTCTCAAAGGTGAGCACGCTGTTGAAGCTCATGTTGTGCTCCAGGCCGCTTTCCGCTGCTTTTTTCATATCCATGCGTATGGTGCCGGTGGTTTCTTCGCCGGGCTTCAGTACGGCCTTGGCCCAGCTGAGTACATAGATGGGCTCTGTGTCTTTTAGCTGCTTCAGCTGTAGGGGCTGGCTGCCCTGGTTGCGTACTTTGAAGTCGAACGCGTAGGTCTGGTCGCTATTCACCACGCCTGCCATCAGCTGCTTCTTCTCCAGCTGCAGGTTGCCCTGCACTTCCTCATAGGTAGTGGCGGGGGCCTGTGCTGGCAGCTCGGCATCGGCCTTGGCCTTGGTTACGTCTCCCTTTATGGCCAGGATGATGGGGCGGGCTCCGGCCGTAGTGTCGTAGGTTACGGTTATGCTCTTGTTGAAGGGGCCGGGCCGATTTTTACTATCGTAGGTTACCTCTATGCGGCCCCGCTCGCCGGGCTTTACGGGTTCGCGGGTCCAGCTGGGGGTGGTGCAGCCGCAGCTGGCCTTTACCGAGTGTAGCCGTACCTCTGCCTGCCCAGTGTTGGAAAACTGGAATACATGCGTAGCCTTGGCCCCCTCCTCCAGGGTGCCAAAGTCGTGGGTCATTTGGTCAAACTGGATCTGCGCCTGCGCCTGCAGGCCGCCAATGCCAATGAAAGCTAAGAGGAAGAGCGCTATTCTGATTAGGTGTACGTTCATATCATGGTTTTTTTGATACAGCAAAGATACGTGCTTTTGGTGTTGGATCTGGGCCCGCGGTGGCACCCCTGCACGGGTACGCCGGTACCGCCCGCCCGCATCCACCCCTCTAACGAGGCCGAGCCCAACAAAATTTCCGAACGCGAGCCATAAAAAACACTACCGCCTAGTCAGCCGTAATTTGTGCCAGCTCCTCTACTTTGAAGATCAGCACGGGCATGGGGGTGTGCTCAATTACTTCTTTGGTTACACTGCCGTTCATCATCAGGCTAAAGCCCGAGCGTGCATGGGTGGCCATCACAATGGCATCGCACTGGTGGTCTTCGGCACAGTGCACGATGCCCTGCGCAATGCTGCGGGCATTGTAGCTGTATATGCCCACTAGCTGCTCCTCCAGGTGCTGGGCAAATGCCGGGCCATTGTCTGCGGCCATGTCTTTCATCTCCTGGGCATGCTCTCGGAAGTCACGCTCGGGCAGCCAGTCGGAACCTGTGTTAATACGCACCACCACAATGCGGGCCTTCAGCTTTCGGGCATAGGGGAGCAGAGAAAACAGGGCTTTGGTGCTTTCGGGGGCAAAGTCGGTAGTGAAAAGCAGGGTGTTGAGCTTGGGCAAATGCCCCTCTGTGAGCACCAGTATGGGTACATCGCACAGGCGTACCAGTTTGCTCAGGGTGCTGCCCATCACATACTCTGCGGCCCCCCGGCGAAACCGATGAGCGGTAAAGATCAGATCGTAGCGCCCGTGGTTGGCCATTTTGGCAATGGCTTTGGCCGGGTTGCGGGTTTTGGGGATCAGCACGCTCTCTGTCTGGCAGTTTTCCAGCTGTATGCGGTGCCCCTCTGCCTCCAGCGCCTCGGATATAGGGAGGGGGGCCTGCACGGCCTCGGGCTGTGGGCCGGGGCGGACACTGCTATTTGTAGCAGCATGCACCAGCGTTACCCGCACAGGCACCGCCTGGCCCAGCTGGGCTATCAGGCTATAGATTACCTGGTTTGCCGGCGAAAAATCAATCGGTACCAGTATGGATAGTTGCATCCGGAAATATCAAATACATTTTGCTATTTAGCAAGCTTGCGAAAATTGGGCTGATCTCCGGCATACTTGGCACGATGACTCCAGGCCAGCTTGCCCCGGAAGAACAGAAAGGTACCACTCAGCTGCATAATGTGCCGGTGGCCCTTCGTGATGTTACGGTAGCCCTTTAGGCCCAGCCATATTCCTTTCAGGATCATAAGGGGGTTAAGTAGCTGTAGGCCACCCAGCCTCCGGATGCCGAACAGGCGATACAGCTCCAGCTCAGGGTCGGAGATGTGCATAGCCCCCGGGTAGTGGTGGGCAAAGAAGGCCTCGCCCCGCTCGGGTGTGTCGTGGTGCACAAAAATGATGTCCGGAAATCGAGGGTTCTCCTGTTTCAGCCGCTGCAGCTCATCCACCTGGCCTTTGCAGAACATGCAGCCCAAGTGTCGCAAAAAATGCAGAATCAGAATATCTTTGGAGGCAATCAGTTCGGGCAGCGTATCCTTCGGTAGCCGCTTTCCGGCCAGCGTGGTTGCGTGGTGTTGTATAGCTTCGATGGAAGGCTCCATAGTGGGCCAAGTTAAAGATAATCCTGCAAGATGTTTGGTTTTCGCCTCTTCCCATGTTGCCGTTCGTCATTTTTTGGCTTTCCCGGGTATGTCCGCCCGTTTGCGGTTTCGCTACTGCTGTTGGGCTGCGAGCACCCCAACCGGCAGCTGGTGGCCGAGGCCCCGCTGATAAGCACCACCTATCAGGACGATACGCGGCAGGCATTTCGCTTCTTTGAGCCACCCGGGCGCCTGGTGCTGCTTTCGCCCAGCCTGGTAGATCTTGTGCAGGCCCTGGGTGGGGCCGACCGGATTGTGGCTGTATCGGATCGTTCGCTGGATTTTGCACAGCAGCATCACCTGCCAGCCCTTACCAGTTATCCCGACTCGGCCTTTGACTGGCAGGGACTGAAGAGCCTGGTACCCAGCCTGGTGATCGCCACAGATGACCAGTATGAGGGGGTGCCCTACTGGCGCGAGCAGGCCGCCCAGCAGGGTATTCCCTGGTTTTACCTGAAGATGGGTAGCCTGAGCAAGGTTTTTGCACACATAGAAACCCTGGGCCGGCTGGTGGGGAAGCCCGCAGAGGCTACAGACCTGGCCCAGCGCATGCGCGGCTTTACCCAGGCCATGCGTGGCCAGTGGGCTGGCAAGCGAAAGCCCCGGGCCGTGCTGCTGATAAACCAGCAGCCGCTGGTGGCACTGGGTGCCGAGCACTACCTGACCGATATGGTGGAGGCAGCAGGTGCCGAGCTGCCCCTGGCACGGGCGGGAGAACGCTATGTAACCCTGACCGATAGCCAGCTAGTGGCAGCCCAGCCCGATATCCTGTTTATGGTAACGGCAGACCCCGGCTACTTCAATGCCCTGCTGCGGCTATACCCCAGCCTCATACACCTGCCTGCCGTGGTGCAAAAGCGCCTGATAGCCCTGCCTCCATCCGACTATCTGCACCCCGGAACAAATATCCCCGCCCTGCTGATCAACCTGGCAGGCGTTGCCTGGCCCGAGGTGCAACTAAACGACCTGTACCATCGTTTCTTTGGCCAACCTACCGCGCGCTAAACCGGTAAAGTAAGGGGGGTAGGGAATTTTTTGTCATCCGCCCCTTGTTGCCTACCCGAGCCTACTATCATGGTATATGTAACCAGGCGTGTACACTTCAACGCCGCACACCGCATGCACAACCCCGCCTGGGATGCCGACACCAATGCAGCCACCTTTGGCCCCTGCAATAATGCCAACTGGCATGGCCATAACTATGAGCTGGAGGTAACCGTAGCCGGCACCCCAGACCCGGATACGGGCTATGTGCTGGACCTGGCCCGCCTGAACCGCATTGTTCAAACCTGTATATTGGACAAGGTAGACCACAAGAACCTGAACCTGGATGTAGACTTTATGCGCGATGTGATCCCCAGCACCGAGCACTTTGCCATCCGCATCTGGCAGCAGCTGGAGCCCCAGCTGCGCCCGCATCGCCTGCACGCCATCCGGCTATACGAGACAGCCCGAAACTATGTAGAGTACCGGGGCGAATAGTAACCCATTCCCTTTTCAACGCCTGCTATGGACATAAAAACACTGGAAGAGATGATGGCCCGGGGCGAAAGCCACGCCGGAAACCTGAATACACCCATCCGACAGGATGCTTTTGAGCTAACGAACGAAGAGAAGATAGAGCTGATAGCCAAGAACTTCCGCCAGATCATGCTAACCCTGGGGCTAGACCTGGAAGACGACAGCCTGAAGGGCACCCCCATGCGTGTGGCAAAAATGTATGTGGAAGAAATCTTCAGCGGACTAAACCCTGCCAACCTGCCGAAGGCCACCCTCTTCGAGAACAAGTATGACTACCGCCAGATGCTGGTAGAGAAGAACATAACCGTGCACAGCATGTGCGAGCACCACTTTGTGCCCATAGTAGGGTATGCGCATGTGGCGTACATCAGCAGCGGGCAGGTAATTGGCCTCAGCAAGATAAACCGCATTGTGCGGCACTTTGGCCGCAGGCCCCAGGTGCAGGAGCGCCTGACCCGCGAGATAGCAAACCACCTGCGCCAGGTGCTGAACACGGAGGATGTGGCCGTGGTGATAGACGCAAAGCACTACTGCGTGGCCATGCGCGGCATAGAGGACCAGGCCAGCACCACCATTACCGCCGAGTACACGGGGGCTTTTCAAGACCCGGACCGTAAGCGGGAGTTTCTCCAGCATATTGCCCATACCGCCTAGGCCTGTTTTTGCTGCCCAGGCTGGGCATACTTGCTTCGGGCTCATGCGCCTATTTTCTGCTCGAAAGCACCGGCCCTGTTGGCCGTGCAGGATCCTGTACTACCTATGGCAGATGCTCGGCATGCCGGCGCACAGGTCTATACTGGCCAGATAGGTGTAGTACGCCGGGTTTTGGTTGTAGCCCCGGCGGCGCAGAAAAGCGTAGGGGTTTTCTCCCGGCAGGGGTGGGCTCAGGCTGATCCATAGCTTCAGGTCTGCAATGGCATCCTCGATGCTGGGATACCAGGCATGGCCCAGGTTTTCTCTTGTGCTATAGCTGAAGCGCTCGCTTGGGTAGATAAAGCCGAAGAAGTTGTTGTTTTGCATAGCCACCGGGCTTTTCAGCTGCCAGCCACTCTCGGCAATGGCCACCTGCGTAAACATCTCGGGGAAGTCCACCTGGGCTGCCACCAGGCGTTTGTACAGCCCGGCCGCCGTGAAGGTGGCATGATTCCGGGTTTTCTGTGCGGTCTTCTCTTTGCTGGAGGCCTCTGCCGGGCCAAGCAGGGTGTGGCTCATCTTACCGTCTCCCACAAAACCCAGGGAGAATATGGCCACAATAGCCAGTAGGATAGCCAGCTGTCTACGCTTCTTCATACGCGTCTGGTTTTGGGCGGACAGGCGCTATTCAGCGCTTTCGGCGTGCAAAGTACGCGAAAAATTTAACATAAAGCTAATTTTAGCCAGGTGTTCCCCTGGCGGCAGTTCGCATCCGGGCTTTTTGTTGGGCGGGGGCTTCTTGTGCGCTGGTGGGGCGCGTAGCCTACTTGATCAGGAACCAGATGAGGCTGATCAGGCCGATGAAGGCAAGGATAACGAGCAGCTTGAAGCTCACTTCCTGCCGGAAGTCTGCCGCCTGCCGCTTTTTTTCTGCTTCGTCTGCTTCGTCCAGTGCTTCCCAGTCAAAGTTCATCAGCTCAGTAAGGGTGGGTGTACTAGCAGCCTTTGTCAGCGGTTCCGTTTGCCTGGGCCTGCGTGCCCGGTACAGCCCCGCCTGCTTTAGCCTCTGGTCATGGATGGCCCTGCTTTCCGGGTTTTTCAGGGCGCTGTAGGCATCCAGGATCAGCTGAAAGTGCGCATCATGCTCGGGGTGTATGGCTGGGTTGTACGCATCGGCCTTTTGCCGGAAGGCCAGCTCTATGCGGGCCATATCCGCATCGGGCGGTATGCCCAGTATGTCGTAGTAGTTTGGCAGCTCCATCAGTATACGAATACAAGGGTTTAACCTGCTTTTGGGTCATTAGGTTCTAAGGGCGCACCACGTTCCTGGCGGGCCATCTTTCCTCCTTCTGCCAGCGATCGGGTTTGCACTCAGCTTGTCTTCAGCCGCTGCTGCCTGAGCAGCCTGCAGGGGCTGTACTTTTCCTGGCCGGTGGCACGCTGTAGCCGGATCAGCAGCTCGGCTATGTATCCCGGGCCTATCTCTTGCGCCCAGGCCAGTGGCCCTTTGGGATAGTTTACCCCTAGTTTCATGGCCGCATCTATGTCTTCGGCAGAGGCCGTTTCCTCCTGTAGCAGGTAGTAGGCCTCGTTTATAATCATGGCCAGCACACGGGGGGTTACCAGCCCCACCTCATCTGCCACCTGCTGGTAGGGGGGCACATGGGCCGGTGCGGGGGCCTCGGGCTGCAGCTTGCATAGCTCCCAGGCGGGTAGTGCCAGAAAGCCCGGCAGATGATTGACCCCATACAGCTGGCAGCGGGCTGGGATGCCGAGCCGGTGCACCTGCTCGCCCAGGCTGTGCAGCACATTGCCCAGCAGGATGGTGGCCCCGGCTACAGGCAGGTAGCCAGCCAGCCGGTGGGGGTGCTGCTCATAGCTAAGGTCTAGCACCCAATCTCCGGCTTCGGGTATCAGCTGTGCATCTGTCGCCAGGCAGTGCGTGCCTGCCAGTATGCCAGGGTGTGCCGTGGCCAAGTACTGCTGCTGGGCCTGGGTGGCGATAAGATATTTTTTCATATTTTTCAGCTTTGGCGCGGGTGTGGCTTCGGGTTGGGTGCGCTTCGGCCTCTGCTCTCGGCCACGTCCCTGTTCCAAAACTAATGAAACCCCGACTGAGTAAACCCCCCAGACTGAGTAAAAAATGAGTGAGCGAAAAATAATCCTGTCTCGCACGGCCCCCGAGCCCATAGGCCCCTATGCACAGGCTGTACAGGCCGGCGACCTGATCTTTTGCAGTGGCCAGATCGGCCTAGACCCCCAAACCGGCACAATCCCCACCACGGTGGAGGCGGAGAGCCGGCAGGTGATGAACAACCTGGGCGAAGTGCTGAAGAGCGCCGGTGTGTCCTTTGACCAAGTGGTGAAGTGCAGCATCTTCCTGAAGAGCATGAGCGACTTTGGCACCGTAAACAAGGTGTACGGCGAATACTTTGCCGAGGGGAACTACCCCGCCCGAGAGACCGTGGAGGTGAGTGGCCTACCCCGGAATGTAAAGGTGGAGATTAGCCTGATTGCGCTGAAGCCCCAGGGCAAGTAGTAGCCCCGCCCGGGCCGCTGCCTGTACGCCCCCTGGTGGCGTAGGGTGTATGGCTTGTCGGGCCTGGTCTGCCCCCCCCCAGGGGGTGTCTGTCCTGCTTGCCGGGCGATACCCGCCGGTGTGGGCGTGTACCGCATCGCGGGCAAAAAGAGTGGGGGCAACGGAATCCGTTGCCCCCACTTCTCATTTCTGCCTACCGGTTCTTTTTATTTCAGCTCTTCGGGCTTTGTTTTTTGGCCCTCAAAATAGGCCTTCAGCTGCCCGGCAGGCTCTTGGTAGCGCTTGTCTTGCGTTTCCAGATACTTGAGCGTGTAGGCATAGGCACGCCCGGGGTTCTTCTCCTCATTTTTCTCATCGTAGTAGTAGAAGGCGAGCGCCCAGTAGGATTCGGCTATATCCTTGGTGTATTTTTCCTTCTTGTCTTGCTCCAGTGGCTGCACCAGTTGCAGGAATTTGGCGTACTCGGCGGCCATCTCCCGGTTGAGGCTTTTGCTGTCTGTGGTTGCACCACTCACGCCTTCGGGCTTGGCTGCGGCGGCTTTTTCGGTCATGCGGGCGTGGGCGCGTGCCTTGTACAGGTACAGGTCGGGCACCTTGTCTCCATACGTGGCCAGGGCCTGGTCGGCGTAGGTTACGCATTTCTCGTCGTCCTTCAGCCGGTTTGCCAGCCAGGCAGCGTAGAATAGGTCCTGTACATCGGGCTTAGAGGTTATACTCAGGTGCAGCTGCATCAGGGTATAGGCGGCCTCGTAGTTTTTGGCCTCCCACTGTACGTCATACAGCTCCTTGAAGAAGGAAGCAAAGCGTGCATTTTTCTCAATAGCTTTCTTTATGGCGGCTATGGCGGCCTCCATGTTCCCCAGGCAGTATTCGGCCTGGGCCAGGTACTTGTAGTCTATGGCTGCGCGTGCGGCCTCTTCCTGCCCGGCCAGCAGGCTTTCCAGTGTTTGCTTGCCCGCCGCACACTTTCCGGTTTCTATTTCGGTATAGGCCAGGTAGCGTTTCAGGCCGATTGATTCTTTCAGTTCCGGTTTTTGCAGCAGCTCGCGAAACAGCGTTTCGGCGCTGGCATAAGAGGCGGTGAAGTACAGGATCTCGGCATAGCGCACCTGTGCATTCAGGTCGTCGCTTACCCGTTTGCGAAACTCTTCGGCATAGCCCCTTGCGGTAATGAATTTTTCCTCGCGTACGCTCTGCTTGGTAGTGGCGCGGCCCCACAGGTAGTAAAATTCGGCTAGCTCGCGGTAGGCCAGGGCGTACTCGCTGTCTAGCTCCAGCACTTTTTTGTACTGCTGTTCTGCCTCGGTATACTCTTTTTCTTCAAAGTGGCTTTTGGCCAGGCGGAACCGGGCCTCTACGTTGGCGGGGTCTTGCGCCAGGGCCTTGGTGTATTTTGCCTTGGAGAGGGCCCATACGCCCTGCGTGTAGTACACAAAGCCCGAGGCCATGAGCACCTCTACGTTGTCGGGTGCCTTGGCTTCGGCCCGGCTTACAAAGTAGCTGGCATTGGTGCTGGCAATGGTCTTTTGCTTGCTGTCTACAAACGGTAGGCTGTAGAGCGAGATGTTGGCCTTAGCAGCCTCGGTTAGTGCAATCAGGTCATTGGGTTCCATGCTCTTTACCGTTAGCAGCTGGCTCATGGCCTCGGGTATGTTCTGTTTGGCCAAGTGGTAGTAGGCCAGGCCCACATAGTTTAGCGGTTCCTTGCTTTTTCGGTTTGTGGCCTCTTCGTGCAGGGTTTTGCTTTTTTCCAGCAGGGTTTTTGCCTTTTCGGGTTGGTAGGCCATTAGCTCCAGTGCCTGCAGGTAGTACACATGGCCCAGGTAGTATTGGGCTACCAGGTCCTTGCCCCCGGCAGCTGCGGCTGCGGCGGCAGCTTCGGCCTGGTCATACTTTTTCTTTTCGATGGCATCCACTATGCCGTTATAGTCCTGTGCCAGGGCACCGGTAGCCAGGGCAGCCAGTAAGAGCAGATATTTCATGTAAGAGATTTTTGGGTAAAAACGCCTGCGAAGATAGGGCTTATTGCCACTGCATCGGGTTATTTTTCTGTTACTCCACCACCGGGCGGGCTTTTTGCTGCAGTTCCACGGCCCGCTCGGGCGGGTAGGCAGGCAGCATGCCGCTCTGGTCGATGATTAGCTGTCCGTCCTCTTCGGTAAGGTAGATAGCAAAAGCCGTGCCAGCACTGCCTACCGGGCCAGTGCTGTGCAGCCGGTACGTACGTGCCAGCGGATATCCGCCGCTGAAGATTTGGTATCGGCCCTCGGTGCCTGCCAGCGAGTAGCCGTCTATGCGTGCCAGCCGGACCCGCTGCAGCTGTGCCCGGAGTCTGGGGTCGTGGGGGTCGCTCAGGTGGCTGTGGCTAATGATGCCCAGGGCTGCCGGGTGCTGGGCCACATAGTCTACCACAGCCTGTGTGCTGCCCGCTGCATACAGCCTGGGGCCAAGTGCCTCGCCCTTCAGCACCTCGGCCTGGCAGAAGGCCTGGGTACTGCTGCCGGTTTCGTCCACCACGGGTATAACTGCTGGCCCATGTGGCCAGTTTGGCTGCCTGCCACTCAGGATGGCACGCAGCTTTTCCTGCGTCAGGCTCGTGTCGGGGTTGCTGGGGTGCAGCAGGATCGCCAGGGCATCGTGCACAAAGGCGAAGCTGCGCACCTGGTGCTGGTGTCGGGTTTTCAGGTGGGTGCGTTCGGCCTGGGTCAGGTCTCGCGCCAGCACCACCTGCTGCAGCGAGTCATCCAGCAGCAGCTGCACCAGTTTGTGCTCCGGTAGGGAGACCAGCTGCACCGGTTTTTCGGGGTACTGCCTTTTGTAGGTGTCGTGCACGGTTTCCACCAGGGGGTATATGGCCGCATCCACACCGATGCGGGTGGGCGCCGTGGGGGTGCGGGGTGCCTGGCAGGCCCACAGGCCGAGGCCCAGCAGGCAGGCTCCCAGGCTATGCGTCATTCTTTTTCTCATAGGTTGCTTGGCAGTGCCGCCCGGCATGCTGGCGCAAAGCAATAAAAATTGCATGGCACTAGCGCACGGTCTTGCGGCGGTTTCGCACAAAGTCCTCAAAGATATACTGCCCCAGCCCGTCTAGCGAGCTGTAGAAAGCCCGGCCCTGGTTGGCCTCCGTAAACTCCTTCACAAAGCGCTGCAGGTAGGGGTCTTGGGCAATCATAAAGGTGGTAATGGGAATTTTCAGTCGGCGGGCCTGGCTTGCCAGGTTTAGCGTACGGTTCAGTATTTTTCGGTCCAGCCCCCAGCTGTTTTTGTAGTATTGGTCTCCCTCTTTCAGGCAGGTGGGCTTCCCGTCGGTGATCATGAAGATCTGTTTATTGGCGGTCTTGCGCCTGCGCAGCAGGTCCATGGCCAGCTGTAGCCCCGCTACGGTATTGGTGTGGTAGGGGCCCACCTGCAGGTAGGGCAGGTCTTTCACCTCTATGGGCCAGGCATCGTTGCCAAATACGATGATGTCGAGCTTGTCTTTGGGATACTTGCGCGCGATCAGTTCACTCAGGGCCATGGCCACCTTTTTGGCCGGGGTTATGCGGTCCTCTCCGTACAGGATCATGCTGTGGCTGATGTCGATCATCAGCACGGTAGCGGTACTGGTTTTGTACTCCTGCTCGCGCACCTCCAGGTCGTCTCCGGTAAGCTGTAGGTCTGCTATGCCGTGGTTTATCTGGGCATTGCGCAGGCTCTCGGTCATCTGTATATGTTCCAGGCTATCGCCATACTGGTAGGGCCGTGTGTCTGTCGTATACTCATCCCCCAGGCCACTGTGGGGGGTTCGGTGGTTGCCAAATCCACCCCGCTTCAGTTTGCCAAATATCTCCTCCAGGCTACGCTGCCGGATGCTGCGCTCGCTTTTGGCAGTCATCTGCATGCTTTCTCCGTCTTCGGGCTTGCGCTGCAGGTAGCCTTTCTCCTCCAGATCGCGGATAAAGTCGCCCATGCCATAGCGGTCGTCCGTCAGCTTATAGGTTCGGTCTAGCTCGTTCATCCAGCTCAGGGCCTCGTCCACGTCTCCGCTGGTGTGCGTCAGCAGTTCCAGAAACAGCTTGAGCAGCCGCTGAAAAGGCTCCTCGGTGGATCCGGTGGGTATATAGCGGGTGAAGCGATGGCCAATCATGGTTCAGGAATTTTACTGTTTCAGTCTGTATCCCGTTGTGTGCAGAAATCTGTAACGAATATAGGGTACAGAAGGTGCAATAAGCCAGAAAGCCCGCTGTATCGGCGGGCTTTCTGCTTTCTGGTATTTCCGGAAAATCGGGTTTGAAATCGAAGTTTACAGCCGCATTCTACGCACCAGCTCGCTTGCCAGCAGCACAATCAGCAGGCTACCGCCCAGGGCGGCAGTGGTGTTGCGCGTGGCACATCCACGGGTGCAGGTGGCACCTTCGTTGTAGCTGCACGTACTGCTTGCAGTTGCTACAATGGAAGCCTGAACGGGGTGGTAAATGGCACCCTGCATGGAGGCTCCACTGGCACCGTCCTTATGCTTGCACTTTTTGGCGCATTTTTCGTGCTTGCAGCTCTCTCCTGCACATTTCTGCTTACAGGCTTTTGCACATTTTTTGTGCTTGGTGCTGTCGGTATAGTTTTCAGCCTGGTGGTCGGCCAGTGAGTAGCCAGCCTGTGCCGAGGTATTTGCGCTGCCGCTGCAAGCCCAGGCACTACCTGCGCCTACCAGGAGTAGAAGTGAAAAAAACAGGGTTTTCATGATGATTTTGATGATTTAGTTTTCAATTTTTCAGATGCCGTCTTGGCTAGGGGGCTGGGTGTGTGCCGCGACGAGATAAGCAACCCACGCACCAATTTACGGATTTTATGCGAGATCGGTTTCGTTTTCTACTTTCTTTCGCTTGGCCAGGGGCTGCCTGAGCGCTGAGTGTGTAACTGTGATTTGTGCGCAACGAGAAAATTCTTTTTGCTTCAGTTGCGAACGATTCTTATCTGCGAGTGGTTTCTACAATGACAACTATGGGCATGAGTACTACACCGCACACCGCCAATCAGCTGCTGGAGCTGGCCGGGATGAGGCAAACGCCCCAGCGGCTGGTTATCCTGCGGCACCTGCTAGCGTGCACTGAGCACCCAAGTGCTGAGGACCTGCACGCAAGAATTGCCGTGGAGTTTCCGTCCATCAGCATTGGCACCATCTACCGGACGCTCGAGTCTTTGGTAGAGGTAGGCATTGTGCGGCGCGTGCGCAGCGAAGCGGGCACCATGTTTTTTGATGCAAATCCGGACCCACATCACCATTTGTTTGACACACAGGCAGGCAAGTTTGCCGACTATGATGCGCCTGAGCTGGATAGGCTGATTGCCGACTATTTGCACCGGCACCCGATTCCGGGTTTCTCCGTTCAGGACTTCCAGCTGCACATCAACGGTACTTTTCAAAATTCATCTCACTAAATCTTTTAATTCAAATCCCAACCCAATTTTTATGTCAGTACTAGTAGGTAAAAAAGCACCCGATTTCTCTGCCACGGCTGTGGTAAACGGGGGAGACATGGTAGAAGATTTCACCCTCAGCCAGTTTCAGGGCAATAAGTATGTGGTGCTATTCTTCTATCCGCTGGACTTCACCTTTGTGTGTCCTACCGAGATCCTCGAGTTTCAGAACCACCTGCAGGAGTTTCGCAAGCTGGATGCTGAGGTAGTGGGTGTGTCTATCGACAGCCAGTTTTCGCACTGGGCCTGGCTAAACACGCCCAAGGACAAGGGCGGCATACAGGGCGTTCAGTTCCCCCTGGTGGCCGACCTGACCAAGACCATCGCCAAAAACTATGATGTGCTGGCGGGCGACTACTACAGCGAGATAGACGAAAACGACAATGAGCAGCTGGGCTTCAAGGGTGCTCCCGTTGCCTACCGGGGCACGTTTATTATCGACAAGGCAGGCGTGGTGCAGCACCAGCTGGTAAACAACCTGCCCCTGGGCCGAAACATAGGCGAAACCCTGCGTACCCTGAAGGCACTGAAGCACGTGGAGCAGTATGGCGAGGTGTGTCCCGCCAACTGGGACGAGGGCAAAGATGCCATGAAGGCAACCGCAGCTGGTGTAGCTAGCTACCTGGCTACACACTAGGTACGTATTTTTGCCTAGATCTAAAATGGGTGGTCCGATCCGTCGGACTACCCATTTTTTGTTTTCTAACACCTCAATGGGCTGCTTTTCGGGTTCCGCGTGCATAAGTGGGCTATATTCACTCAGGCACCGGCAGAAAAACACCCGATCGTTGGGGAGACAGGCTGTGCCGGAACTGCATACACCGGGCTATGTGCTACCGGTGTTGTGGCATACGGCATTCATATTTTTCCGGGGGGGGGAGCGCCCCCCATACCCATCCTTGCTCGGCCCTTTACAAACACACGACGAACAAACGGGCCTGGCTCCCTACCGAGCGGTGTGGCACAGTCCCCCCGCTCGGCCCGCCCTGGCGCGGTGCCTGGCTGTGTAGGGTGGGGCGTAGCGGGATAAAAGGACAAACGAAGCGGTCGAAAGCCAGAATTTGCTTTTTTGTGGAATAAAAATACACTCAGGCACTTTTTCCTGTGCATATTTGCTATAAGTGAAGAATAAGAAGAAAAGAAGCCCCCGACACGTGGGCCAAGCGCCGAAGAACAAGGAGAATACCGGCGGAAAAATGACGGATCTGCAGGTAGCTATCCTGCGAACCATGGAGCAGAAGCCCAGCATGAGCTGGGAACCTACCCAGCTGCTACCCAAGCTACCCGAAGACTTTAGAGATACCGACATCCACCACCTGATTGGTAGCCTGAAGGAACTAAGCCGCCGAAACTACCTGACCGAGCACCAGAAGCTCAGCTTTCAGCTCAGCCTGGAGGGCGGTGTGTTTGAGGGCCGCCTTACCCAAGACGAAAACCGAAACTGGGTGGTGGATGTACCCACCCTACAGCACAAGGTGCGCCTGCAAAACGAAGGCCCCCTGCCCGCCCTGCCCGACGATACGGTGCGGGTACGCATCACCAAGTTTGGCACCAAGGGCATAAAGGGCATGATGACCCGCGTGGTGCAGTCCTCGCGCACCAACTTTGTGGCCACCCTGTACCGCAAGGGCAAGCAGCTGGTAGCCCGCCCGCAAGACACGCGCATGAAGTACGACTTCCGGATACCCCCCGGTGCCGATGCCGGTGGCCAGGAGGGCGACAAGGTGCAGATGACCCTGCTACGCTGGGAGGAGAAAACCCCCGTAGGCCGGGTAGAAAAAGTACTGGGAAGAGCAGGAGAACACAATGCCGAGATGCACGCCATCGTGCTGGAGTATGGCCTGCCCCTGGAGTTCCGGCCCGAAACCCTGGAGGCCGCCGCCGCCATACCCGATGCCATACCGGCCGAGGAGATAGCCCGCAGGCGAGACATGCGCAGCATCCTCACCTTCACCATCGACCCTGCAGATGCCAAGGACTTTGACGATGCCATCAGCTTTCGCCCCCTGGCCAGCGGCACCTATGAGGTTGGGGTGCATATAGCCGATGTATCCCACTTCCTGAAGCCCGAAACCGACCTGGACCGCGAGGCCCAGGAGCGTGCTACCAGCGTGTATCTGGTAGACCGAACCATACCCATGCTGCCCGAAAAGCTGAGCAACAACCTGTGTAGCCTGGTGCCGCACCAAGACCGCCTGTGCTTCTCGGCCATCTTTGTGCTGAATGACAAGGCCCAGGTGCAAGAGCGCTGGTTTGGCCGCACCGTCATCCACTCCGACCGACGCTTTGCCTACGAGGAAGCCCAGGAAATAATGGACCGCGGCGAAGGCGAGCTGGTGGAACCCCTGCTGAAGTGCAACGCCCTGGCCCACGAGCTGCGCGCACGGCGCTTCCAGGAGGGCAGCATCGGCTTCGAGAGCGAAGAAATTCGCTTCAAACTGGACGAAAAAGGCGTGCCCCTGGCCGTGTACAAAAAAGAGCGTAAGGATGTGCACAAGATGATAGAGGACTTCATGCTACTGGCCAACCGCGAGGTGGCCAAGTACATGCACGATGCCCGCAAAAAGCCACCCGTGCCCGTGCCCTACCGCGTGCACCCCCAGCCCGACGAACTGCGGGTGCGAGACCTGCAGAGCTTTGTGAAAAACTTTGGCTACGACCTGAAGGCCGACAACGCAAGGGAACTGAGCCGAAACCTGAACCAGATGGGCCAGGCCCTGGAGGGCAAGCCCGAGAGTGGCATCATCCAGAGTGTGGCCATCCGCACCATGGCCAAGGCCTACTATACCGTGCACAACATTGGCCACTACGGCCTGGGCTTCGACTACTACACGCACTTTACCAGCCCCATCCGCCGCTACCCCGACGTGATGACCCACCGCCTGCTGCAGCAGGTGCTGGACGCCGACATACAGGCCCAGCCCGAGCCTACCGAAAAAATGCTGAAGCACTGCAGCGAGCGCGAAAAGGCTGCCGCCGATGCCGAACGCGCCAGCATTAAGTACAAGCAGGTGGAATACCTGGGTGCCGTGCTGGGCGAACAGTTTGACGGCATGGTATCCGGCGTAACCGACTGGGGCATGTACGTGGAGCTGGATGAAAACAAGTGCGAGGGCATGGTGGGCCTGCGCGATATGCGAGACGACCACTACGAGGTAGACGAGCGCCGCCACTACCTGAAGGGCCGCCACACCGGCCGCACCTTCCGCCTGGGAGACCGCGTGCGGGTGCAGGTAGTACGTACCGACCTGATGAAACGCATTATCGACTTCAAGCTGGTGAAAAAGCTGTAACTGAACCGGTAGCAGTTTGTTTAGTCCTATCCGCTAGGGTTTAGGGCTCTACCGCTCGTGGGGCTTTACCAGCACCGTTTTGGGTCCTCGCTTGGGTGCATCTGGGTTCTTTCGCGGTTTTGGCGAAGGCCTGGATCTTTTGTGCTCCCTAACGGGTATGTTCTTACTCATTTTCTTCTAAAATTTCTTTTGTATACCAATATCCAGCTGTTTTTTCGAGTATATATGTTTGTACATGGATAGTTTTTTCACAGTATGATTACCCATGCGGACAGATGTATCGTTGTGCGCCCACGTACTGTCGCATAACGAACTGCACACCAACGGGGGCGATGACCAAGCCCTGAAACTAAATCCGTAGCTTTGAGCCTATGTCTACCCGTATGCCCGAGTCCCCTCCTACTAATAGCATAGATACCCTGCAGGCGCAGGTAGAGGCAGCCCTGCAGGCTCTGGATCTGGCCGAGCGGCAGCCCCGCGCCCTGTACGAGCCACTGAGCTACATCCTGCAGATGCCCGCCAAGCGCACCCGCCCCGTGCTGTGCCTGCTGGCCGCGCAGGCCTATGGGGCACCTGCCCACCAGGCAATGCCGGTAGCCCTGGCCCTGGAGCTGTTTCACAACTTTACCCTCCTCCATGACGACATCATGGATAATGCCCCCACCCGCCGGGGCCAGGCCACCGTGCACACCCTGTGGTGCTCCAATACGGCCATACTGAGCGGAGATGCCCTGTATGCCTACACCCAGCAGCTGCTGGCCAGCCTGGCGGGGGTAGACACACGCGCCCTGCTGGGCCACTATAGCCGCATGGCCCTGGAGGTGTGCGAGGGGCAGATGCGAGACATGGAGCTGGCCACGCAGCCCAGTGCCGGCATACACGATTATCTGCAGATGATCGAGCAGAAAACCGCCGCCCTGCTGGGGGCAGCACTGGCCATGGGTGCCCTGGTGGGGGGTGCCAATGCCGATACCCAAGACCGCCTGGATGGCTATGGCCGCAGGATGGGCATCGGCTTCCAGCTGCTGGACGACCTGCTGGATGTGTATGCCGAGGCCGATAAATTTGGCAAGCAGCCCGGCGGAGACATTATAGAGAACAAAAAGACCTGGCTGTGGCTGAGGGCCCTGGAGCTGGCACCACCCACCCTGCGCGCCCAGCTGGAGCAGTGGGCCGCCGTGGCCGACCGCAATGCGGAGAAGGTGGCCTTTGTAACCGATAGCTACAACCAGCTGGGGATCCCCGCAGCCACCCGCAGCCTGATAGCCCACTACGTGGCCGATGCCGAGGCACTGCTACAGCCCCTGCTGCCCAACCCTGCCCTGCAGGCCATGCACCACTACCTGTGTAGTGTACTAACCCGCGCCTACTAGATGGAAGGAATCTTGGCCCTCATCCCACACGCACCGGCCGCCACGCTGCTGCTGGCCATCACCCTGGCTACCAGCCTATACGACTTTCTGATAGATGGCAGCATCCGCGCCAGGTTCATCCTGCACCCCTACACCGTGGTGCGCGAGCGCCAGTGGTACCGCCTGTTTACCAGCACCCTGCTGCATGGAGACTGGCTGCATCTGTTCCTCAACCTCTTTGTGTACTACAACTTTGCCTTCTACCTGGAGGCCGTCTTCTACCGCTACTACACCCTGGGCCAGCCGGCCCTGGTCAGCAGCCTGTATTTCACCGTCATTTATGTAGGCAGCGGCATCCTGGCCTCGCTGGCCCTGGTGTTTCGCCACCGGGCCGATCCGGGCTACTACGGCCTGGGGGCCAGTGGGGCTATCGCCGGCATTCTCTTTTCGTTCATCCTGCTGGAACCCTCGGTCCAGCTACTGGTCTTCTTTGTGCCCCTGCCTGCCTGGCTGTTTGGCCTGCTGTACCTGGTGTTCAGCTATGTGGCCAGCCGCCAGCAGCACGACCGTGTGGCACACGACGCGCACTTCTGGGGGGCACTGGTGGGGGCACTGCTCACCCTTGCCCTTATGCCCCAGGCTGTGCTGCATCGCTGGGCCGAGTTCCTTGCCCAGTAGCAGGCTGCCTACACACCCCAGTCTTTTCCGGCTTGGCGTGCTTTTTTTCTACAGCCCAGTATGCTGATATCCCCTTGCTTTTTCCTAACTTGCGCCCGTTTTTTGAGCATTTGCCCCATTCTTTAACACCTGCATGAGTACTACAGAAAATATCGGCACCGTTGCCCAGATCATTGGGCCTGTCGTAGACGTTGATTTTAGCGCCGAAGGTGCGCGCCTACCCAAGATCTATGATGCCCTGCGCATCCCCCAGGCCGCTGGCTCAGACCTTATCCTGGAGGTACAGCAGCACCTGGGTGAGCACCGTGTGCGTACCATTGCCATGGATGCCACCGAGGGCCTGCAGCGTGGTGCCAAGGTGTATGACCTGGGGCAGCCCATCAGCGTACCCGTGGGCGATGCCATTCGCGGACGCCTCTTTAATGTAGTAGGAAAGGCCATAGACGGCCTGCCCGAGCCCCAGGTGAAGGATCGCTATGTGATCCACCGATCGGCGCCCAAGTTTGCCGATCTGTCTGTAGAGCGCGAGGTGCTTTTTACCGGCATCAAGGTGATCGACCTGCTGGCCCCCTACCTGAAGGGTGGTAAGATTGGCCTCTTCGGGGGTGCTGGCGTAGGCAAAACCGTACTGATCCAGGAGCTGATTAACAACATTGCCAAGGCACACAATGGCCTGAGCGTATTTGCCGGTGTGGGCGAGCGCACCCGCGAGGGGAATGACCTGCTGCGCGAGATGATTGAGAGCAACATCATCCGCCCGGGCGAAAAATTCAAGCACAGCCTGGAAGAAGGCGGCTGGGACCTGAAGAGTGTGGATATGCAGGAGCTGGAGTCTAGCCAGGCTACCTTCGTATTCGGCCAGATGAACGAACCCCCCGGAGCCCGTGCACGCGTAGCCCTCACGGGCCTCACCATTGCCGAATACTTCCGCGATGGAGACGGCCAGGGCAGTGGGCGCGATGTGCTCTTCTTTATCGACAACATCTTCCGCTTTACCCAGGCCGGTTCCGAGGTGTCGGCCCTGCTGGGCCGTATGCCCTCGGCGGTGGGCTACCAGCCTACCCTCAGCTCGGAGATGGGTGCCATGCAGGAGCGCATTACCTCTACCAAGAACGGCTCCATTACCTCTATACAGGCGGTATATGTGCCTGCGGATGACTATACGGATCCGGCACCGGCTACCACCTTTGCCCACCTGGATGCCACTACCGAGCTAAGCCGCTCGCTGGCTGCCATCGGTATCTATCCGGCGGTAGACCCCCTCACCTCTACGAGCCGCGTGCTAACACCGGCGGTAGTAGGCCAGGCGCACTACAACTGTGCCCAGCGTGTGAAGAATATCCTGCAGAAGTACAAGGACCTGCAAGACATCATTGCCATCCTGGGTATGGATGAGCTGAGTGAGGAGGACAAGCTGACGGTTGCCCGCGCCCGCAAGGTGCAGCGCTTCTTGAGCCAGCCCTTCCACGTGGCCGAGGCCTTTACCGGCCTGAAGGGTGCCCTGGTGAGCATAGAAGACACCATCAAAGGCTTCAACGCGATCATGGACGGCGAGTATGACCACCTGCCCGAGGCTGCCTTCTACCTGGTGGGCAACCTGGATGAGGCCATTGCCAAGGGCGAAAAACTGATGAAGGAGAACAACTAATCCCCAGGCTGGAGTAGTGCGCCATGCCGGGCCTGTTTCCCGCGGCCCATTTGTTGCCCGGGTACAGCACCCCGCAGGTTGTATACCTCGAATCCATAAAAAAAGATGACAGTAGAACTCATTACCCCAGATGGCCCGGTATTCAAGGGTGAGGCGCATGCGGTACAGGTGCCCGGCACGCAGGGTAGCTTTCAGATACTGCGAAACCACGCCCCCATCATCAGCACCCTGGAGAAGGGCAGGCTAAAAATAGATACAGCCACCGAGAGTAAGGTGTATGTGATAGAGGGCGGGGTGGTGGAAGTGCTGAATAACCAGGTGGTGGTGCTGGCCCAGCGCGTGCTGAGCTAGAGATACCGCTGCACTACTGCAAGCCCGGCAGGAAAAAAATGCCCCAAGTGGTGCCCGCCCGTACATAGGCGGGCACTTTTTTTGTGCGGGTTTTCCCATTTCATTTTCTGTGGGTTAGGGCTGTTTGCTCACACAGCCCTTTTGGTGCCGGGCAGTGCCTGCGCCTGGTACGCCCCCTGTGGCAAGTAGTAGGGTCGCCCCACTTGCTGCTGCTATGCGTTAGGCTTGGGTGGGCCGTGCTGTCATTCTGCCAGCAGCCATAGCCGCTTTCTGCGCTCTCGTAGCTTGAACCGCTCGATGGCATGCTTGTGGATGTGTGCGCATGCCGCCTCGGGCTCGTCGGTTGCCAGCACCAGGCCCAGGTCTGCCCGGTCTATGGTGCCGGCCTTTGCCAGGTCGTCCATCAGCACCAGCAGGTTCTTCCAGTACTCCATTCCCATCAGCACCACCGGGAACCCCTTGATGGTGCCCGTCTGTATCAGGGTCAGGGTCTCAAACAGTTCGTCCAGGGTGCCCATCCCCCCGGGCATAATGATAAAGGCGTAGCTATACTTTACCAGCAGTACCTTGCGGATGAAGAAGAATTTCATGTCCACATTCCGGTGCAGGTAGTCGTTTGCCATCTGCTCGCTGGGTAGCCGGATGTTGCAGCCTACGCTTACGCCGCCCGCCTCAAAGGCACCCTTGTTTGCAGCCTCCATGATGCCCGGGCCACCGCCTGTAATGACACAAAACCCCATGCGCACCATTTCTGCGCCCATCTGCTCGGCCAGGCGGTAGTAGGGGGCGCCCGGCTGTATGCGGGCCGAACCAAACACCGTAACGCAGGGACCCAGAAAGTGGAAGGTCCTGAGCCCCCGGATCAGTTCATAGAAGGCTTTTAGGGCGAAATGAAGCTCCTTCCAGCGGCTACGGGGCCGGTCTAGCACCGAGCACATGGTGAGCGAGGAGCGAATGCGTTTGGTCACGGTGCCAAAAATACAGGACTAGATGTTATCTGCCAAGTCGGCCACCTGGGCATAGGCCTTGTGCTGCTTGGCCCAGGCTATCAGGCGGTTGTAGTGGTAGTTCTTGCTCAGTATCTCGTCGCAGCCCAGCAAATACACGTGCTGGCGGGCGCGGGTTAGGGCCACATTCAGCTTGCGGTCTACCCTGCCATCCAGGGTAGGGCTTTGCAGGTGCCGCAGCTGTGCCAGGTGGTTTACACTCATGGAGATGAGGATGATCTCGCGCTGGCTGCCCTGGAAGCGCTCTACCGTGTCTACCAGTATAAGGCTCTGATATTCAGCTGGCAGGCGCTGGGTTATCTCGGCTATCTGGGCGCGGTAGGGGGTGATGATGCCCAGGGTTTCGGGCCGGATGCCATCCGGAAACTGAGCTGCAATAATGTGCACCATGCGGGCTATCAGCTCGGCCTCCAGGGGGTGGGTTTTGCTGTAGTGCAGGCTGGGGGTGGAGAGGTAGAGTAGCCGGTGCCGGGCCATAAGGGGGTATAGCGGATCCGAAACCGGGCGTGTAAAAATGAAGCCGGGCTGGCGCTGCCGCTCCGAGGCTACCTCCAGCCCCTGCTCGTAGTACTCCAGGTTTACAAATGCGGCTACCTCCTGGTGCATCCGGCCGTGCGTGCTCAGCATACCGTAGGCCTCGTACCAGCCCTGGTCTCGGCAGCGGTTTAGCAGGCGTTCAAACAGGCTGTGCCGCAGGTCGTGAAAGCCGGCCTGCAGCAGCAGCGGGTCTTGCACCACACTGCGTGCAGGGTTCTGCGTTACCACTGCAGGCAGCTGCTTTTCATCCCCGATCATGATAAACCGCCGGGCATGCTCTACCATGCCACACAGATAGGGGTCTAGTAGCTGGCTAGCCTCATCTATAATGGCGGTTGTGAAGTTTCGGTTGCGCAGTTTGTTGAAGTTTGACAGATACGAGCTGACGGTACTGACAATCACCCGTATGCCACTCAGTTCCTCAAAGGTCTGTTTCAGGCTCTTTTCCTTCAGGATGCGGCTCAGTACATGAAAGGTGTCTGCATTGGCAAAGCCCAGCCGCAGGTAGGGGATGGATTCTTTTTCCAGCTGGACACAGATCTCATCTACGGCCCGGTTTGTGTAGGCCATGAGGAGCACCTGCTCCCAAGGGTCGGCATACAGGTGGCGGATCATGGCGCGTAGCACGATGCTGGTTTTGCCCGTGCCCGGTGGCCCCTGCAGCAGGAAGTAGTCCTTGGCACTCAGTGCCCGGTTTAGCAGGGTATTCTGTGCGGTGCTTAGTTCGGGGTCTTCTATGCCCTGCGTGGGGCCAAACTCCGGTGCCGTTTGCCCCAGCATTACCTGTTTCTTGTGCTGCTCGGTGCTTTGCAGAAACTTGAAGAGTGACTGATACAGTCCGGTTACGCTGTTTTCCAGGTAGTCGTGCTCCAGCACCCAATGGGGGTGGCTGCGCAGGTAGGAGGGGTTCACCAGTTTGTTTCGCAGGCTGATGCGCACGCGGTCTGGGCTCAGCTCCTTGATGCTGCACTTCAGGATCTGGTGGCTAAGGGGGGCCAGGCTACCGTCCTTCTCTACCGGGTACAGCACCGCTATGTCTCCCTCGCGAAAGTTAGCTACCTGGCGGCTAAGGGCCGTTGCGCGCCGAAAGCCTAGATGAAACTGCCGGAAGTCGCTTGCATTCTCCTCCAGCTCTAGGCCATAGAGGATCCGGTAGTTTTGGAGCTTTTCGTCCAGGCTGTCTTGCCACAGGCCAGCATAGCCATGGTCGGTTTCATCCACGTCGCTGCCTGTTTTGGCGATGATCTTTTCGCGGGTGATGAAGGCCACGTAGGCGCGAAAGAAGGCGATCTCCAGCTTGGGCGCGTGCTTGAAGATGTTGATGGCCAGGGCTGCATCGGTGTTTTTCCAGCTGGGTAGGCTTCCGGTATGGCCCTGCACCAGCTGTCGGAGGACTTCAAAGTTGTCAGCTGCTAGCTGAAAGTCGTGCCACACCAGGTGGTTGCGCATCATCATTATCTCCTGTGCATCCTGCACATTGGTAGCCACGTGGCGCAGGGCTGGTTCGTCTGCCCGGATGCCGCTGTAGAAAATCGCGTTGTTCCCCACACGGCTGGGGTAGGTGCTCTTTAGCAGCAGGTGGTAGCAGTGGGTTTGCGCTTCATGCTCGCTTTTCACCCCCTTGTTTAGGTAGGGCGAGGGCGACTTGCCGCTTTTCAGCTCGATGATGTCCTTCTTGTCGGGCCTGCCAGGCTCCTGCAGCATGAGGTCCAGCCGACCCTGCAGGCCATATTTTACCGAGTTGTAGGTGGGTTCAATAAATACTTCCAGGTTCTGGGTAGCCTCCACAAAGGCACGCAGCTGGGGCAGGTGCTGCGCCACCTCGGTCCTTAGGCTGGCCAGTAGTTCCTCATCCCAGCCGTGTTTTCGGTACATCAGGCCCAGCACATCCAGGGCGTATACACGTAGGGCCTCTTCATACAGCTGGTCAAAGTCTCGGTCGGCATCCACCATCATTTCATCCAGCAGGTAGTTTATCAGCGCCCCTTTCACCATCTGGGTGCTGGGTTCCGACTCTATGAAGCGGTGGATGATATCCAGCATGGGGTTTGCCCCATCGTGGATAAAGCAGCGGGCAATGTCGGTAGCTTGTATCAGGTAGTCGGGCTCTAGTACAAGCAGGGTGTTGGGTGTGGAAAGAAACACATCCTGATCGGCCTTGGCTTGCTCCAGGTTATACACGTCCAGGGTGGCAAAGCGCCACAGGATGCTGCTCATCTGGCTGATGTGCGCCCCGAAAAAACGCTTGCGCAGGTCTCGCAATACGATGGTTATGGGGCCGTACTCGTGGGTGTCGCAGTACAGCGAGCAGAGCAGTTGATCCGGCTCTCGGCTGTTGGCACCACTGCGTATGGGCCCTATGTCCAGCACCGTAGCCTGTATGTACTGGATCAGCTTCTTTTTTTGCTGTGGACTGCGGCTGAATTGTAGGTCTTCAGCGTCGGAAAAAAGCACCGTCAGGTCGTCGGGTATGGCTACGGTGGAGAAAGCGTGTACTCCCTCGGCCATCACCTTCAGGCAGGTAAGGTACTCTTTGGGGCCTATTTCCACCTCCAGCTGGTGTACCACCCGGTTGGCAAAAATGCGAAATTCATGCAGCTCATCGGCCAGGGTACCCGGTGGGTCGTAGCGGTTTTGTATGTACTGCATTCGCCCCTTCAGGTCCTGTATCATTTCTTTTTCGTCCTGGGTGAGCTGCTTGAAGAGGTGCTCGAGCAGGGTGCGAAACTGTATGATCTTTTCACGATACCCCAGCTGCTGCCTGTGCGTGCTTAGCAGGCGATCATACAGGTATACAGCACTTTCCCGATCTATCGATTTCATTATTTGCTTATCGGAGGGGGATACAAGATTCAAAAATAACATAGGGCTGCACACACAGCCATGCACAAGGCTGCTATATGGCCTATGCTCCCCACATTGGGATATTTTTCTAGCTGAATAGTTGTCGGAAAATCTCGTCCAGCCGCCGGGCCGTTTTTGTACGGGTACCCGGGGTAGCTAGCCGGGCTGGGGCGGTATAGAAGTCCTCAAACCCCATCTTGGAGGCTTCGGCCAGGCGTTGCTCCAGGCGCGCGGCCACGCGCAGCTCTCCGGTCAGGCTGATCTCGGCGGCAAAAACAGCCTGGGGTGGTAGCGGCGCATCGTACACCGAGGAGAGCAGCGCACAGAGTATGGCCAGGTCCAAGCCGGGGTCATCCAGGCGGATGCCCCCGGCTATGTTTACAAACACATCTTTGGTGGCCATCTTCACCCGTCCTTTCTTCTCCAGCACGGCTATCAGCATGCCTAGGCGCTTCATGTCCAGGCCCACGGCATTTCGCTGTGGGCTGCCATAGGTGGCATCGGTTACCAGGGCCTGGCACTCTACCAGTAGGGGGCGCATGCCCTGTATGCTGGCTGCCACGGCTATGCCGGCCTCCGGGCTTCTGTGCTCGCCCAGCAGCAGCTTGCTGGGGTTGGGCTCGGCGTGCAGGCCATCGGCCTTCATCTCGTACAGGCCCAGCTCGGGGGTGGCGCCAAAGCGGTTTTTGGTGGCCCGCAGCACCCGGTACTGGTAGTGCCGCTCGCCCTCAAACTCCAGTACCACATCCACCATGTGCTCCAGCACCTTGGGTCCGGCTATCATTCCGTCCTTGTTGATGTGCCCCACCAGGATGAGCGGTATGTGGTGCTCCTTGGCTATACGTAGCAGGCGTGCGGCACACTCGCGCACCTGGGCCACCGTGCCCGGCGCACTCTCCAGGGCATCGGTGTACAGGGTTTGTATAGAGTCGATAATCAGCAAGGCAGGCCGTAGCTGGTGTACCTGGGGTATGAGAGCCTCCACCCGGGTTTCGGCTAGCAGATACAGCTGTTCATTCTGCCCTGGCAGGCGCTCGGCCCGCAGTTTTATCTGCTGGGCACTCTCTTCGCCGCTTATGTACAGTACGGGCTGCCCTAGCTGCAGGGCTATCTGTAGCAGTAGGGTGCTTTTGCCTATGCCGGGCTCGCCCCCCAGCAGCAGTACACTGCCGGGCACCAGGCCGCCGCCCAGCACCCGGTTTAGCTCGGCATCCTGCAGGGCAGTGCGTGGGTAGTCTTGGGCGGCTACCTCCTGTAGGCGTATGGGGCTGGCCTGTTCCGTGCCGGTCCAGCTTCGTGCTGCCGGTGTACGGGGGTCGCTGCTGATCTTGTGTTCTACAATTGTGTTCCAGGTGCCACAGCTGCTGCACTGGCCCTGCCACTTGGCGTAGTCCTGCCCGCATTCGCCGCACACATACACCGTTTTGGTTTTTGCCATAGCCGCAAAGGTAGGGTGGCCCGGCGGCTTGCGCTACCTTTTTCTCTGCCGGGGCTGCCAGGTGGGGTGGGGCAGGGTTCATCTGGGCTGCGGTGTGTAGCACCCTTCTTCCGGCTACCCGCCGATGGGGGGCAGGTATACACCGAGCAGCAGGAGCGCCAGGCTGAGCAGGAGCAGGACAAAACCCAGCAGGGGTGCAGGTCTTTTGGCCAGGGGTTCGTCGTGCCCGTCTGCTGCTGCCGTTGTGGTGCTGGGGCGCAGCAGTACCCAGATCAGGGGCTTCAGGTAGTAAAACACGCCCAGCACGGTGCTGAGCACGGCAATGCCGAGCGTAAGGCCCACCCAGGCACTACCACCCTGCTGATACCAGCTCCACAGCGGGATGAAGACCCTGAGCTTGGCCATGAAGCCGGCCGTAGGGGGTAGCCCAGCCAGGGCGATGAGGGCTACTGCCAGGCCCAGTACAGCCACTGGCTGCTGCCGCGCCAGTCCGCCCCAGTGCGTATAGTGGGCCTGGCCGCTGTGCCGGGCCAGGGTATGGCCTGCCAGAAAAGCCAGGCCTGTCATCATCACATAGTAGCCCAGGTAGAGCAGCAGTGCGGCCTGTAGTGCCGGCAGCTGGGGCTGTAGGCTGGCAAATAGCAGCAGGCCCGCGTGGGCAATGCCGCTATAGGCCATTAGCCTGCGGAAGTGGGTCTGTGTAAAGGCGGCTATATTGCCCCCCACCATGGCTATGGCACTCAGGGCCAGGAGCAGCTGTAGCCATACCCCCGCCGGGGGCAGGGCCTGCATCCACCGCAGGATGAGCCCAAAGGCGGCCACCTTGCTACCGGTAGCCAGCAGCGTGGCCGTGGCCCAGTTGCCCCCCTCGTAGGCATCGGGTGCCCAGAAGTGGAAGGGGAATAGGCTGGCCTTGAAGGCAAAGCCTGCAAACACGAACAGCAGGGCCAGTAGCAGCGGCACCGTATCCACATCCTGCAGCAGCACATCCAGCTCGCCCGGGGCCAGGCTGAGTGTACCCGTAAGGCCGTACAGCAGGCTGAAGCCAAACAGCATGATGCCACTGCTGAACGCCCCGTAGAGGAGATACTTAACCCCGGCCTCGCTGGCAGCGCGCTCGGTGCGGAAGTAGCTCACCAGCACATAGCTACACAGGCTGGCCAGCTCCATGCCAACGAACAGGCTAAGGACGTGCTGGCTGATGACCATGACCTGCAGCCCCAGCTGTAGGCACACCAGCAGGCTAAAGAAAGTAACCCGCTGGCGAATGCCACTTGGCCAGGCCATCTGCAGGGTCAGGAAGAGCGTGAGTAGCTGGCTGGCCGTGAGCACCAGGCGGAGGTACCACCCGGTGGCATCCTGCACCACCTGGCCCAGCAGGGCCGGGCGGGGCTGCGCCGGTGGACCCTGATACAGCAGCCAGCCCAGCAGGCCCAGCTGCGCCCCTATACACAGCCAGGCAGCCTGCCTGCGGCTGGCCCCCCGCACGTCTAGCAGGATAAGCACCACCAGCAGGCTGAGTAGATAGACCTCGGGCAGGATAGCACCCAGGCCGTAGCGAATTTCGGCTAGCGCCGTGCCCGCATCTATCATAGCCCCAGGAGTTTAAGCGTGTGCTGCACGGGCTCTAGCAGGGGGCCTAGCAGCCAGCCCGGATACAGCCCGATTAGGACCGTGAAAAAGGCGGGGATGCCAAAGGAAATCCATTCGGCCCGGCCCAGGTCTGCCAGCACGCCATCGGCTACGGGGCTGCGTAGCGGCCCCATAAACAGCCGCTGGAAGGCCCACAGCAGGTAGCCTGCCCCTAGCAGTATGCCTGCAAAGGGCAAGAAGGCATACGCATAGCCCAGGGCAGGGGCGGTGGTCAGGGTGCCGGTTAGTACCAGCAGCTCGCTCACAAAGGCAGCCAGGCCCGGCAGGCCCAGGGCGGCAAATATGCCCAGGGCGGCAAAGAAGGTGAAGCGGGGCATGGCCCGCCACAGGCCCGACGCGGCATCCAGCTGCAGGGTGCCCAGGCGGCTATACAGCACCCCGGCACTGAGGAACAGCAGGGCGGAGATGACCCCGTGGGTGAAAAGCTGGAGCAACGCACCCAGCATGCCCACCTCGCTCAGGCTGGCAAGGCCCAGCAGCACAAAACCCATGTGCGAGACAGAGCTGTAGGCCACCAGCCGCTTGAAGTGCACCTGGCCTAGGGCCACCAGCCCGCCATACACGATGGTAACGCAGGCGATGAGCAGCAGCCAGGGCTGCTGGGCTACCACCACATCCGGAAAGATGGGCAGTACAAAGCGGAATAGCCCATAGCCCCCCACCTTCAGCAGGGTGCCGGCCAGGATGACAGAGATGGGCGTGCTGGCCTCTACGTGTGCATCGGGCAGCCAGGTGTGTACGGGCACCAGCGGCAGCTTGATGGCAAAGGCCAGAAACATGGCCCAGAAGCCCAGGGTGCGCAGGCTGGTGGCTGCAAAGGGGCTGCCTGGCAGCAGGGTGCCGGCCTGGCAGTAGGTGCTTAGGCTAAAGTCGTGCACGCCGGGCTCGGGCTGGTAGCTGAACACCAGCCCCACCAGTACCAGCAGCAGAAAAAGCGAGCCGACCAGGGTGTAGAGAAAAAACTTGATGGCTGCATACTCGCGCCGCTTGCCACCCCAGATGCCGATCAGGAAGAACATGGGTAGCAGCATCAGCTCGAAGAAGATGTAGAAGAGCACCAGGTCTTGCGCCAGAAAGCTGCCGATGAGGCTGGTGTTCAGCAGCTGCAGCAGGGCGTAGTACAGGCGGCTGCGGGCTACGTCTCGCGGCGTGGCCAGTACAGCCGTCAGCAGGATCAGGGTGCTCAGCAGGCACAGCATCCAGGCTACCCCGTCCAGCTGCAGCTCGTAGTGTATGCGCAGCTCGGCCTCGCCCACCGGCAGGCGGATCCATAGCAGCTTTTCCCCCATCGTCAGGCTATTGCCGGCATACAGCCCGGCAATAAGCAGCAGCTGCAGGCCCAGGGTGGCTAGCACGGCCAGCCGCTGGCCGCGCACCCCCACCTGCCTAAGGGCCAGGGGCAATGCCAACACAACTGGCAGAAAGGTAAGGAGGCTAAGCAGGCCCATGGTAAGAGAGGCGAAAATACAAAAGCTTGGCGGGCTTGGTCGAAAAATATCGCATTACGATTCCATTCCCACCCAGTTCACAATCCAAAAGAGCGCAAACAGCAGGGCAAGCAGCAGTAGGCTGATGAGCAGGTAGCGCTGCGTACGCCCGGCCTGTAGCTGGCGCAGGGCGTTTCCCCCGTTCAGGAAGAGGGCTCCCAGGCCACGTACTGCCCCGTCTACCAGGTGGTATTCCAGCCGGGTGGCCAGGCCAGCCAGGCCGAGGGTACGGGTGTGCTGGCCTGGCCCGGGTGCACCGGCCACCAGCCGGGCACTACCCCTCACCAGGCCGTCTATCAGGCGGGTGTCCAGCCAGGCCAAGCCTCGGGCCAGCCGGATGGTGGCCGCGGCCAGGCTGATCCAGAGGGTATCGAGGTAGAAATGATGAGCTAGCACCTGCTTGCCTGCCCGCAGCCCCCTGCTCCAGCCTGCCAGGGGTGCTTGTGGGCCAGGCCCCCACAGCCGGGTGCGGAATAGCAGACCGGCCAGCAGCACACCCAGCACCGTGCTAGCCAGTGCTGCCACCAGTATAAAGCCGGAATGGGGGGCTGAAAAGCCGATCCAGCCCGGCCACCAGCCCATTTCGGGCTGTAGCGGGTTCGGGCTATAGGGCAGCCAGAGCGATAGGGCAGCCAGGATGCCCAGTGGCAGGCGGGTTCGATAGTCGGGCTCGTGCAGGGCGGGCCCCTGCCCCCTGCGGTAGAAGGCCAGCCAGAGTAGCTTGCTCACATAGGCTGCGGTGCACAGGGCACTGAGCAGGAGCAGCCAGCCTGGCCCCGGGGCCGCCTGGAATACGACTGCCAGGATGGGCTCCTTGCTCAGCCCACCCGAGAAAAGGGGCAGGCCTGCCAGGGCCGCGCCACATAGGGTCATGCAGGTGGTAGTCCAGGGCAGGCGGCGGGCCAGCCCCCCCATGCGGTACAGGTTCTGCGGATCGGGGTAGTGCTGCGGGTGGTGGCCCAGCTCGTGGATTAGCACGCCGGCACCCAAGAAGAGCCCCGCCTTGAAGCAGGCATGGGTAAGTAGATGGGCCACCCCCACCTGCCATTGGCCGGTGCCCATGGCGGCCACCATAAAGCCCAGCTGGCTGATGGTGCTATAGGCAAGCAGTTTTTTGATGTCCGACTGGGCCAGGGCCGATAGGGCGGCCATTAGCGCCGTGAGGCTACCCAGCAGGAGCAAGAAGTGCAGCGGCTCCGGGCCCAGCCAGGGCACGATGCGGGCCAGCAGGAACACCCCGGCTGCCACCATGGTAGCCGCGTGGATGAGCGCTGAGGCGGTGGTAGGGCCTGCCATGGCATCGGGCAGCCACACCTGTAGCGGAAACTGCGCGCTCTTGGCCATCACCCCCATACACAGGGCATAGGGCACCCAGGCCGGTGCCCCAGCCAGGGACGAAAAGGCATCTCCTGCCCCGCTGGCCACCAGGCCCAGGATGCCTGCCAGTAGGCCTGCGTCCCCTATGCGGTTTAGCCAGAATGCCTTTGTGGCGGCCTGGCTGGCACGCGGGCTTTGGTAGAAGGAGATGAGCAAGAAGCTGCACAGCCCCATCAGCTCCCAGAAGATAAAAAGCTGGAACAGGCCAGGCGAGAGCAGCAGCCCGTGCATGGCAGTGGTAAAGGCGCCCAGATAGACCCAATAACGAGCCTGCCAAGGGTGGCCATGCAGGTAGTAGCGCGAAAAAAGCGCGACCAGGCAGGCAATGAGGCCAACCATTACGTGCAGCACTGCGTTCAGCGGGTCCAGCACCAGGCCCAGCTGCAGGGCCGGAAAGGTAGCTGTCCAGCTGTAGAGTAGGGTGCCTGGCGCGGCAGCCAGGCTGAGGCCAAAGGCAAGGAGCGAGAGTAGATAGGCCGCCAGCGCCAGTCGGCCCGATCGGCCCCACAGGGCACAAAGGCCCCCTAGCAGGGGCAGAAGGCTGGCAAACAGACGGACGAACTCCATACGCCCGGCAAGTTATACAAACTACCGGATGGATAAGTCGGCCCGGCCCAGCTCTACCGACAGGCTGTCTATTCGGTCGCACTCGGCATGCTCCAGGGCAGCGGGCTTTACGGGAAAGCCCAGGCTGCGGGCATAGGTCAGGTCGCTACAGGCACCCACCTTATCCATCAGGATGCTGCGGGCCACCCCCCGGTAGTAGTAGGCCTTGGGGGTGTGCATATCGTGGCCCTCGGTCTGGCTCAGGTCTTCCACTCCTTTTTGCAGCCAGTACATGGCATCGGTGTGGTAGCTGTTCTTTTCCAGTACTATGCCTGCCTCTATGCTGTACATGCCCCGCTTGTACACGTTATAGGCGGTGCTATCCAGCTTCACAGCCTCGTCTGCCAGGCGGGCAGCACTTACCAGGCTGTCGCGGTCGCGCTTCTGCTCAGCCATCGCCAGCTTCCCGCGGGCCTGCTCGGTGGTGTCTTGGCAGGCCATCAGGCCGCACACACCCAGCACGCATCCGGCTATCCATCCCCAGCTGCGTTTTTTCGTTATTCTTACCTGGTTCATATACCGTTTCCTAATAAAACCGACTGGCCTCTGCCCGAGGCGAAAAAGACCGAGTGCAAAAATACACCGATCTGGCCTGTGGTCAATCGGTTTATTCGTCCAGTTTCTTCAGCGCAGCTACAATATCCTGGGGCTCAGCTCGCTTTCGGTAATCCGCATCGACAAATGCCCAGCTCACGCGCCCATACCGGTCAAGCACGTAGGTGGCCGCCAGGGGCAGCTCCTGGTGTTTGTTTCCATTGTAGGCTGCCAGGTCGCAGTGCTTGCGGTAGGCAGCCGCCACGGTGGGGGTTAGCCGGTACACCAGGCCGTAGGCCTTGGCTACCTGGTTGTCGGGGTCGCTCAGTACCTCGAACTGTAGGCCATTCCTTTCTTTGGTAGACAGGGTGCTGTCGGGCACTTCGGGGCTAAGGGCTATCAGGGTGGCCCCCTCGGCCCGGAACGCAGGGAGGTGCCGCTGCAGGTACTGTAGGTTGATGTTGCAGTATGGGCACCAGCCGCCCCGGTACCAGGTAAGCACCACGGGCCCCTTCCGGGTCAGCTCGGATAGGCGTACCGACATGCCTGTGGCATTCGGGAGCGTGAAATCCGGTGCCAGATCTCCCAGCTGAATAGCCCCCTCCAGTATGCCGCTCTTGCTCAAATGGGCTATGCTCCTTTCATACAGCTCTACTTCTCTGCGCGGTGTATGTGCCCTAAAGCGTTCCCGCTCGGCCTCCAGTGCCCGGGCTAGTGTGATTTCCTCGGTGCTGCCTACCCCAATTCGTATATCTGGTTGGCCGGGTTTGTCTTTTTGACAAGCCGATAGGCTTGCCCCGATAAGCAAAAGCATTAGCCAAGGGTACACACGCATGCCTGAATATAAAAAATAGTATGCATGTGCCAAGCTGCTTAGCTAAGCAGCGGGCCGCGAAACCGTGGCTCTGCCCGAGTATCTTCTTAGCAGGACCTTGTAGAGGGTAAAGGTCATGAGGAAGAGCAGGAATCCGTACAGGGTGTCTTCGGCGGGGATGGTGATGAGCCGGATGCCCAGGTTTTCGGCATCGTTGTATACCACTACGGGCAGGGCTGTAAGCACCCCATTGACCAGGAAAAAGGGTATCAGGCAGACGAGCCAGGTGCGCAGGATGTGCGGCCACCAGCCTAGGCCTATCCACCAGGCCGATAGCGGCATCCACACCAGGAGGCCTAGCAGGGTATAGCGGGTATACAGCAGCCCCCAGCTAAGGGGGAGCAGCAGGAGCAGAAAACCGTAGAGCAGCAGGAAGAGTACACGCCCAAGCCGGGGCCGGGGCCGGATGGGAAACCATACCTCGAAGGTGTCGGCCAGGAAGATGCAGGCATAGGGGACACTGAAAAAAAACAACCACTCCTCCCAGGGTAGGCCCCACAGGCTGGGGCCGGTAACATAGCGATAGTTGAAGTGCCACACCCCCCAGGTGGTGAAGGTGGCATCCCACAGGATAAAGTAGGCTGCGGGAAAAATAAGCGCCAGCATAAACCACCCCAGCCGCCGGTAAAAGCGCACCCATGGGTCGAAGGTGAGTAGCAGGGGGGCAGCCAGGCAGACCAAGTGCAGGCAGGCATAGGTATAGGGCCCCACGTCCAGCGCGCGAAACAGGGCCAGTGCCCAGCCAGTGGCACTATCGGCTACGTGCATGCTGCCAGTAGGTGGTGAGGAAAATGGAAAACTTTCGGCTATCGCTCACCCGCACACGGCCCTGTGTGAGCCTGCGGGCAGAGAGGTGGCGGATTTTGTTAAACAGACGCAGGTAGTAGCGATAGGCCAGATCTACCCCCAGTCGTGCCCCTGTGGGCAGCTGGGCAATGCCCGCAGCGCCTTCCCGGAAGTCTGCTGCCAGGTCGGCCTCTATGGCCTGTTTGTCCGCCTCGCTAAACAGGCTAAACTCTACGCCTGGAAAGTACACCCGGCCCCGTTCTTCCCAGTCGGCCTTCAGGTCGCGCAGGAAGTTGATCTTCTGAAAAGCACTGCCCAGGGCGCGGGCCGATGGCACCAGCGGTTCGTAGCGCCGGGGGTCTCCTTCGCAGAATACGCACAGGCACATCAGGCCTACCACCTCGGCACTACCGTATATGTAGGTCTCGTACTCCTGCTGGTTGAAGCGCGTGTAGCTAAGGTCCATCTCCATGCTGTGCAGAAAGGCCTCGATGTAGGCCCTGGGGATCTGGTAGCGGTGCACCGTTTCCTGAAAGGCGTGCAGGATGGGGTTCAGGCTAATGCGCTCCTCCAGGGCCAGCCAGGTATCTTGCCGGAAGCGGTTGAGCAGCTGCGTGCGGTCTACGGCCTCAAAGGTGTCTACAATCTCATCGGCAAAACGGACAAAGCCATAGATGGCATAAACGGGGTCTCGCAGGGGCCTGGCCAGGCAGCGTATGCCTTTGCTGAAGCTGGTGCTGTAGGCCCGGGTTACCAGCTTGCTACAGGCCAGGCTACTGTGGTTATATAGCTGCTGCTGTGGGTGCATGTTCTTTCTGTATGCGTTCGGTAACCAATCTGCTCGATATTACCACAATGGGCAGGCCCGTACCCGGTATGGTGCTGGCCCCTACGTAGTACAGGTTGCCAAAGTGCTCATCCTTGTTGGCTGGGCGCAGGGCACCCACCTGGTTCAGGCCATGGGCCAGGCCTAGGCCGCTGCCCCGGTATAGGCGAAACTTCTCTTCCCAGTCTATCGGTGTCATTACCGTTCGGGTTAGGGTATGGGCCTGCAGGTCGTAGCCTATGCGTGCGCTCAGGTCTGCCACAATGGTGTCGGCCAGCTGCTCGGCATCGTCCCACTGCGGCTTGTACCGTCGGTCGGGTACGGGGCACAGGATGAAGAGGTTTTCGCAGCCGGGGGGCGCACAGGTGGGGTCGGTGTGGCTGCTTACGTTCAGGTAATAGTAGGGCTTCTCGGGTGCCACCTGCGTCCGGAAAATCTCTTCTGCATAGGCATGGAAGTTATCGCCCAGGAAGTAATTGTGGTGATACACATTGTCTAGCCGGCCCTGCACACCCAGGTAGATGGTAAAGGGCGCCAGCGTCCACTGCAGTTTGTCCAGCCGCTCGGGCCGGTACCTGGGGCGCTGCAGTGCCAGGCCACGAAATGCGGCTGCATCGGCATTGCACACATAGATGTCGGCTGCCCAGCGGTGGCCGTGCTGGTCTATCAGGGCCGTTACCTCCCGGTCGCCCTCGGCCCGCACCACCTCGGTGTTGTACACCACTTCTACCCCCCGCTTTTCCAGCTCGGCCAGCAGGGCTTCTACTATGCGGTACATCCCCCCGCGCACACCCCAGTAGCCATCGTGCTGCAGTTCGGTATAGTTCAGCAGGGCATACACCGCAGGGGTATTGAATGGGGTAGCCCCCAGGAAGAAAGCCACCAGCGAGAAGATGACCTTGGCCTGCTGGCTGTCGAAGTGGCGCTCCAGCTCGGCCCACATACTGCGTAGCAGCAGGGGGGCGTGCTTCAGGGGCACCGTAGCCATGGCCCCCAGGTAGTCCAGCTTGCCCGTAAAGTTGCGCTTCACAATCCGGTGCTCGGTGTCGTGAAACAGCTGGGCGGCCCGCTTCAGGTATTTTTCTGCCTTCTGCCTGAAGTGGGGCTCTACGTCGGCAAACTGCTCGGCCAGGCGGTCCAGGTTTTTGTAGATCAGGTAGGTGCGGTCTTCGCCGGCAAAGTTTACCCCATACACGGGGTCTAGCTCCTCCAGCTCCAGGGGCATAGGGGTGCCCACCGAGTCAAATAGCTCCTTGAACTCATAGCTCATGCTGAAGAACGAGGGCCCCATGTCAAACGTAAAGCCCGCCTGCTTCAGCTGGTTTAGTCGCCCGCCTGCCTGGTCATTCTTCTCCAGGATGCGCACCCGGTAGCCTAGGTGGCTAAGCCGCAGTGCCGTGGCTAGCCCACCCAGGCCAGCACCGACGATGGTTACGGATTGTTTCAAACGTTGAGTCGTGTAGTAGTAGGTGTATAACCCCTGGTGGTGCCCAATCTGTTCCCCCGTGGGCCCGGCAAGGGGTACAAAAAAAGGGCTGATGCCCTCTTTTTTGTGCGTGCGTCCGTGCTGGAAATACCTATTGGGTAATGCCCTGTAGCATGGCCTTGTTCTTCAGGTCGCAGTTTTTCAGTGCTTCCTTCATGGCAGTCTTGGCCTTTTCCTCCAGCTCCTTGTTTTCTTTCAAGTCTTCGTATTTGGCCTCTATCTCCTTGCCCAGCTTGTTCATTTCCTCCGCACATTTGCCAAACTCGTCTGCTTTGCCGGCCTCCTGCAGTTTCAGGCAGTCACACATTTTGTTCGCTATGTTCGTGGCATCGGCCTCTATGCCATCGCCACCACAGGCCGTCAGGCTCAGTACCAAGCCTGCAGTAAGTACTGCCACAGTAAATCTTTTCATCTTTTGGATTTGAGTAAGGTGAGATTGAAACTTGAATTTCGAGTCAAAGTTACACCTGTACGCCGAAGGGACAACGTTCCGGTGGGGGAAAATGGATGTTTTTACGTAGGATGAGATCCGGCCTTGTAGCAGGCATCGTATTTTTCCCCCTTTGTGTACCTTTGCGCATCATGAATGGCATGCTTGTACTGCTGCGTAAGGAGGTTGGGGCGTTTTTTAATTCCCTGATGGGCTACATGGTGCTGGTGGTGTTTCTGGTAGCTAGCGGCCTGTTCTTCTGGGTATTCCCCGATAACCTGCTGGAGACGGGTGCGGCCAACCTGGATAGCCTGTTCAGCATCGCCCCTTTTCTGCTACTGTTTCTGGTGCCTGCCATTACCATGCGCGCCTTCTCCGAGGAGTTTAAGACCGGCACCATTGAGTACCTGGCTACCAAGCCCCTGCGCGATATGCAGATCATCCTGGGCAAATACCTGGCTGCTGTGGTGCTGGTGGTGCTGAGCCTGCTGCCCACCCTGGTGTATTATGCCAGTGTGTACTACCTGGCCGAGCCCGTGGGAAACCTGGACAAAGGCGCTACCTGGGGTGCCTACCTGGGCCTGCTGGGTGTGGGGGCTGTTTTTGCCGCCATCGGCATCTGGTGCAGTACGCTGAGTGATAACCAGATTGTGGCTTTCGTGGTGGCCGTGTTCTTCTGTTTCTTTTTCTACACGGGTTTCGACCTGATTGCCGACCTGCAGCTTTTTGGTGCCCTCAATGTGTTTGTGCTACAGCTGGGGGTGCTGGCCCACTACCAGAGCATCAGCCGCGGGGTACTGGATGTGCGTGATGTGCTGTATTTCGCGAGCGTAATCCTGCTCTTCGTGCTGCTGAGCCGTGCCCAGCTGGCGGCCCGTAAGCGCTAGAACGCGCCCTGAGTGAATTGTTTTATTTGCCCACATTTGCCCCAATGAAACAGGTCCGTACCCTATATATGCAAGCCGTGCTGGCCGGCGGTATCCTGCTGCTGCTCAATCTATTTGCCCAGCGCACCGTACTGCGCTATGATCTGAGCGATGATGGCCGATATAGCCTGAACCCCGTGAGCCTGGCCACCATGGATAGCCTGCGGCAGCAGATGACCGTGAAGGTGTATCTGGAGGGGGCCGAGCTGCCCGCACGCGTAAAGCGCTTTCGCGATGCCACCCGCACCCTGCTGCAGGAGCTGCAGGCCCATGCGGGCAGCAAACTGGTGTTCGAATTCATAGACCCTAGCCAGAATCAGGCTCTGCAGCAAAAGCTGGTGCAGCAGGGCGTACCCGCCATCCCCATTATCGAGCAGCGGTCGGCCACCGAGATGCGCCAGCAGTTTATCTTTCCCGGCGCGGTGCTCAACTTTGACGGCAAGGAGGAAGTGGTAAACCTGCTCTTCAACGACTGTGTACAGCGTGGCCAGGGCCTGTACGACTGTGACTATGCCAAGGCCGAGGGCGAGCTGGAGTACAAGTTGATAAGCCAGATGCAGCGCATGCTGCCCGGCCAGCGCCGCATTGTGGGCCTGGTGCAAAGCCACGGCTGCCTGCCCCAGGAGAAGATGAAAGAGTGGATGACCGAGCTGGGCAAGTTCTATCAGGTCATTCCCGTAGACCTGCGGAAAAGCCAGCTGCTGCCCGTAAGCCCCCGCCTGCTGCCCGACACCGTGCGCCAGCAGCTGGACAAGGACGCACTGGGCTATGATGTGCTGGTGCTGCCCAAGCCCACCCAGCCCTTTGCCGAGCGAGACAAGTACATACTGGACCAGTACATTATGATGGGTGGGCGGGTGCTGTGGCTGGTAGACCAGGAGGAGGTAGACGAGCTGGACTTTGCCAGCGAAACCGCCAGCAGCCTGAGCATCCTGCGGCGCCTGAACCTGGATGATCAGTTCTTCCGGTACGGGTTCCGCATCGCTACCGACCTGATAGAGGCAGCCCCCCACCCCAGCATGGCAGGCCCCATAGAGGTGGTGATGAACCTGCCCGGAAACCAGCAAAACGAGCGCGGGCCACGCCCTGTGCCGGCACCCTACCCCTACTACCCCCTCATCATCAAGGCCGGGATGCCCGACCACCCCATTACCCGCAGCCTGGAGACCGTGAAGCTGCACTATGCCAGCAGCCTGGATACCCTGGCTACCCCCGGCATTCGCCACCAGCCCCTGCTGCGCACCAGCCCCTACAGCCGCTCGCGCGAGGGGGCCATCCTGATCAACCTGCAGCGGGCTGTGTTTGACCGCCCACCCCGAGACCTCTACCTCGGCAAGGGCGAGCGGCTGGTAGGCCTGGCTCTGGCGGGTACATTCCCCTCTGTGTTCCGTGGCCGCCGGATACCCGATAGCCTGGATACCCGTGCCCCAACTATCAACAACACCGTGATGCCAAACCGCATGGTCGTGTTTAGCGACGGAGACCTGCCCACCGGCGGACGGCTACGCTATACCGGCACCACGGCCATCCCCGCCAACAACAAGCAGCTGCTGATGAACGCCCTGGACTGGCTGATAGACGACAAAAGCTTCCTGCAGATACACGCCCGAAACGTGCAGATACCCCGCCTAGACCTGGATAAGGTGCAGGGCAACAGCTGGTACTACCAGGGCCTGAACCTGCTGCTACCCCTGCTGCTGGTGGTAGGCCTGGGGCTGCTGCGCGCCTGGCGGCGCCGCCGCCGAAACCAAGCCTACCGGCAGCCAGCCTAGCCCACCCGAAAACCCCGCACTAGCCGTGCCCCTATGAAAAACCAACGCATCGCCCTCGTACTACTCGCGCTTCTGGCCGTGCTCGCCATAGCCTACTACCTCAGCACCGGTACTGGTACCGGCCTCAGGCCCGGACACTTTGCCGTAACCGATACCAATAGCATTCAGCAGATCGTACTGCGGCGCCACTTTGCCCGCCTGGCCGAAGACGAAGTGGTAACCCTGGTAAAAAAAGATAGTACCTGGTGGGCCAACGACCTGTACCGTGCCAACCCGGCACGCATCCGCGAGCTGATGCAGGCCATAGCCACCATACAGGCACGCGAACCCGTTGAATCCACCGCACGGGCCAATGCTATGCGCTACATACGCGAAACCCACGTCCGCGTAGAGGTGCAGACCCAAGACAGCACCCGAATCTACTACGTGGGCCCAGGCTCGCCAGACAAAAGAGGCTCGCTGGCCTACCTGGAGGACGATGAAATACCGTACATCGTGGAGCTGCCCGGCTTTGTGGGCAATGTAGACCGCCACTACGCTACCCGGCTGAAGGAGTGGCGCCAGCTACCCCTCTTTACCCTGGGCTATGAGGACCTCCGCCAGATAGCCGTGCGCTACCCGGGTGCCGACTCTTCCTACGTGCTCCGGCGCCAGCCCAATGGCATGTGGAAGCTGCCCGACCAGCCCACAGACACCACCGCCAGCCTGCGCTATGCCCGCCAGTACAAGCCCACCTATGCCCTGGAGCCTGCCGAAGAGCGCTACCCAGGTGCCTTTGAGGCACTGGCCAGGCAGCGGCCAGATGTGGTGCTACAGCTGACGGACAAGGCAGGCCGGAAGCAAACCCTGAACCTGCACTACATAGCCGGCAAGCCTGACCTGCTGCTGGGCTGGAAGCCCGAAAAGCCCGAACTACTACTGGTTCAGAACTTTAGCATGGCTCCCTACCTGGCCAGGCGGCACCAGTTCGTGGCCAGATAGGCCACGTTCACACTTTTTTTTCCGGATTTGCCCGCAAAGCACTAGCTTTACCCTCTCAATATCTCACGGACTATGAAATTCATCGTTTCTTCTGGCGAACTCCTTAAGCACGTAAGTGCCATACAGGGTGTGGTGAGCCCCAAGGCAGTATTACCCATCATACAGAACATCCTGCTGGAGCTGAAGGATGGCCAGCTGCGCCTAACCGCTACCGACCTGGAGAATAGCCTCCAAACGGCCCTGAAGGTAGAGACCGATGGCAGTGAGTCCATGGCGGTATGCCTACCCGCCAAGATCTTGGCCGATACCCTGAAGGCACTGCCCGAGCAGCCCATCACCTTCAGCATGGATGCCAATAGCTTTGCCGTTACCGTTACCAGCGACACCGGTACCTACAAGATACACGGCGTAGACGGGGGCGATTTCCCTAAAATACCCGCCGCAGACAATACCACCAGCATTACCATACCGCTGGGCAATCTGGTGAAGGCCATCAACATGACCCTCTTTGCCACCAGCTCCGACGAGCTAAAGCCGGCCATGACCGGTGTGCTCTTCAAGTTTGGGGCAGAGCATGCCACCTTTGTGGCCACCGATGCCCACCGCCTGGTACGCTACCGCCGCACAGACATCCGAGTGCCCGAAGAGGTAGAATTCATCCTCCCCCAAAAGGCCCTGAAACTGCTGACCAACGCTGCCCAAAACAGCAGCGAGGATGCGGTGCAGATTGAGTACAACAGCAGCAATGCCTTCTTCAAGTTTGCCAACACCCTGCTGGTGTGCCGCCAGATAGACGCACGTTTCCCCGACTACGAGAATGTGATCCCTGCTGGTAGCCCCAATAAGGCTATTGTAGACAAAAAGGAACTGCTGGGCACCATGCGCCGCAGCGATATCTACTCGAACAAGACTACGCACCTGGGCCGATTCAAATTCAGCGGAAACCTGCTAGAGGTGCAGGCCGAAGACCTGGACTTTGCCAACGAAAGCAAAGAGAACCTGAACTGCCTCTACGAGGGCGAAGAGCTGGAAATCGGCTTCAACGTAAGCCTGATGATGGATGTAATAGATACCGTACCTACGGACGAGGTGGTGGTGGAGATGGACAGCAGCAACCGGGCCGCCGTGGTGCTACCCAGCAGCCAGGAGGAGGGTGAGAACGTACTCATGCTGCTGATGCCTGTTATGCTGGGCGTTACCTACTAGGGCCCGATAGTGGGGCTGGCCCGATATCCTCGCTAGAGTCGGGGGCGTTTTTCATACTCCGGGTTTCGGCCTGGATTTCCTTGTATTGTATATTGCCCTGTAGGCTCTCTAATACCCTGTCCGGATGCCATTTGTCCGGCATAGTGGAGATTAGTGGCTTGAGGCCGGTGTACCCAAGGTGTTTTGCTCATGCACATCCTGGTTTCTCAAAATCACATGCATACGCTGGGGGGCTCCGAGACGGCTACGTATGCGCTGGTTTCTGCCCTGTTTCGGGCAGGGCATCAGGTAGACCTTTTTACCCTGCACCCGGGCTTGGTGTCCGGTCGGCTGGAGGCGGAGGGTGCATGCCGGGTAAACCGGCTGAGGCCCAGCTATGATGCCCTACTGCTCCAGCATAACACCACCATCCCCATACTTGAGGCCCGAGGCATAGAGGGCCCACGCCTACAGATCTGCCACGGAACCTGGCCCTGGGAGGAACGGCCCTATCCGGGCATGGATAAGTACATCGCCATCTCGCAGGAGGTAAAGTGGTACCTGGCAGGAAGGGGCCACCAGTCGCAGGTAGTGTGGAATGGGGTAGACTGTGCCTACTACGCCCCGCTCCGGGCCATCCGCAGGCGGCCCAGGGTGATTTTCTCGTTGGCACAGAGTGCGGAGGCACATGAAATGATAGGCCGTGCTGCACGCCTGTTGGGCGCCGAGCATCGGTACCGGGACAAGAATGCAAACCCAGTGTTTGATTTCCGGTCGGAGATGGCAGATGCTGACTTGGTTTTCGGCTTGGGGCGCTCGGCCTACGAGGCCATGGCGTTTGGCAAGGCCGTGTTCGTGTTCGATATACGGATCTATATAGGCAACAAGGGGGATGGCATGCTGACCCCCGAGCGCACAGACCTGCTGATGAGCTGCAACTGTAGTGGGCGGGCCATGGGCAGGGTGTACACCGCCAGGCGCCTGGCCGAAGAAATAGACCGGGACTACCATGAGAGCCTGGGTGAGCAGAACCGCGCGTTTGCCCTGCGCTACCTGAACATAGACCGGCAGGCGGGCCGCTACCTGGAGGCGCTGGGCCTGGCTGCTACCGCGCCGCCCCTACGATGAGGAGCTGGATGAGCAGAATCGCGCCTTCGCCCTGCGCTACCTGAACATAGACCGGCAGCTGGCCCCCTACCCAGAGGAGGTACCGGATGCAGGGCTGCCCTGGCGCAGTCCCGCTCCTCTCCCGGGCTCAGGCTTATCGGCCAGTCGGTTTGCGTTTGGGGCTGTGCACCGGGGCACTGCGCTTCCGGGTGCCTGCCAGGCCTGCCCATGCCCGGTTTTACCCGGTGCCGGGGCATAAAAATAGGGGCCTAAGCCCCTATACTTTATCTGCTACCCAAGTGGGGGGTGCGTGTACGATCCTCCGCATTCCTCCTCCTCAGGTACGCTTCCCCTAGGCGTTTACTTTCTCCTTGGGGGCAGCTGCCTTGATCTCGTCGTTGGCGAAATCCTGGTACTTGGCAAAGTTCTTGTTGAAGTGTGCGGCCAGTTCATTGGCCTTGGCGGTATACGCGGCCTTGTCCTTCCAGGTGTTGATCGGGGTCAGGATCTCGGTTGGTACCTCTGTGCCGGGTATGGAGGCCGGAACAGGCAGCCCAAAGATGGGATCGGCCTGGTAGCTCACCTTGTCCAGTCGGCCCTCCAGGGCTGCGGTTATCATGGCGCGTGTGTACTTCAGGCTAATGCGCTGGCCCACGCCATAGGCACCGCCTGTCCAGCCTGTGTTTATCAGCCATACGTTCACTTCATTCTGCTCCATCTTTTTGCCCAGCAGCTCGGCGTAGCGCGTGGGGTGCAGGGGCAGAAAGGCAGCGCCAAAGCAGGCAGAGAAGGTGGGGCTGGGCTCCTTAACGCCCGCCTCGGTGCCGGCCACCTTGGCCGTGTAGCCGCTTATAAAGTGGTACATAGCCTGGCCTTTGGTCAGCTTGCTGATGGGAGGCAGTACGCCGAAGGCATCCGCCGTTAGCAGGAAGATATTCTGTGGGGTGCCGGCTATGCTGGGCAGCACGGCATTGTCTATATGCTCTATGGGGTAGGCTACCCGGGTGTTCTCCGTTACGCTACCGTCCTTGTAGTCTACGGTGCGGGTGTTTTCCACAAACTTCGTGTTCTCTACCAGTGCGCCAAACTTGATGGCATTCCAGATCTGAGGTTCCTTTTCGGCGCTCAGGTCTATACACTTGGCGTAGCAGCCACCCTCTATGTTGAACACGGTCTTGTCTGTCCACACGTGCTCATCATCGCCTATCAGGCCCCGGTTCGGGTCGGCGCTCAGGGTGGTTTTGCCCGTACCGCTCAGGCCGAAGAAGATGGCTACATCTCCATCCTTGCCCTTGTTGGCGCTACAGTGCATGCTTAGCTGGCCCTTCAGGGGCATCAGGTAGTTCATTACGGTAAAGATGCCCTTCTTCATCTCGCCCGTGTAGGCAGATCCCCCGATGAGGATCACCCGGCGGGTGAAGTCGATGATGGTGAAGTTGTGCTGGCGCGTGCCATCGCGCTGTGGCTCGGCCAGGAAGGTAGGGGCGCACAGGATGGTAAAGTTGGGCGCAAAGCCGGCCAGATCCTCCTGCTTGGGCCGAATAAACAGGTTGCTGGCAAACAGGTTGCCCCAGGGCATTTCGTTCACTACCCGCACATTGAGGCGGAAGTTAACATCGGCCCCTGCGTATGCATCGCGTATGTACAGGTCTTTGCCCTCCAGGTGCTTTACCACACGCTCGTACAGCGTGTCGAATTTGGCCTTCTCAAAGGGTTGGTTAATGTCTCCCCACCATACTTGATCTGCCGTTTGTTCGTCTTTTACCACAAATTTGTCTTTGGGAGAGCGCCCGGTAAACTCGCCCGTGCTTACCACCAGGCCACCCGTATCGGCCAGTACACCCTGGCCCAGGCGGATGGTGTGCTCTACCAGCTCGGCAGGCGTCAGGTTGTAGAACACCTGTTTGGCCGGCTTCAGGCCCAGGTAGGCGGTCAATTTATCACTACTCATAGACTTGAACTTTTTTGTCTTTTATATTAAACAGTATGGGTGAAATGTAAACAAGAGGTAGGCGGCGCTTCGTATGTTTCTTGTACACAGCGTACGGTTTGCCGCGTCTTTTTCAATTTGCTGGCCTGGTTCGGGGCTGTGTTTCTACGTTTGTTGGGTCCGTATCAGTGCCCGCTTTATTTTTGTCCGATACTTTGAAACGCGCTAAAAAAATCTTGATAATCGCTTCGTAAAATAAAGTGCCAAAGATACGAGCTTTCGCACTGCCAAGCAAACGACGAAAAGGGGCTATGCAATACTTCTACATACAGTACCGGCCGGGCCAGGGCTGGTTTCTTGCCGAGCCGGAGCTGGGGCACTGCTACCGTGTGCTGCGCCACCGGGCGGGGGATGAGGTGCCAGCGGTGGATGGCAGTGGGCATCGCTTTCGCATCCGGCTGGGCGGGCAGGGCGAGGCGGTGGAGGTGCTGGCGCAGCAGGCCGACCCCGCCGAGCACTATGGTGAGGTAGCCCTGATGTTCCCGCTCCTCAAAAAGCGTGAATCCATCGAGTGGCTGGTAGAGAAGGCCACCGAGCTGGGCGCCACCGCCCTGCACCCCGTGCGCACCGAGCGCTGCGAGCGCCGAGACCTGGGCGCGGAGCGCCTGGAGCGAATCCTGCTGGCGGCCATGAAGCAGTGTGGCCGTAGCCGCATGCCACAGCTGCATCCCCTGAAGTCCTTTACCCATTTTATAGCGGGGCCCTTGCCCGATCTGTGCTTCCTGCCACACCTGGAGGCTGCCCAGCCACTGGCAGCCCACCGCCAGGCACTGGCTACCCGGGATGTGCTTTTTGCCATTGGCCCAGAGGGAGACTTCAGCCCCGCAGAGGTGCGGGCTGCCGAGGCGGTGGGCTTCCGCTCGGTGCGGATGGGCCAGCACCGCCTGCGGGCCGAGACTGCCGCTGCCTATGCCCTCAGCGTGATCAAAACCGAAAAAGGCTACTAGTGGCCCAGCGGAACCATTTGGGGTGCGCAGCGCGTATTCATCTCGTAGCCCGGTTGTTTGCAGCAAATTATGGCACGTACAAAGGAGTTTGACAAAGAGCAGGTGCTGGATAGAGCCATGCATCTCTTTTGGCAGAAGGGCTACCACGCCACCTCGGTGCAGGACCTGGTAGAGGGGCTGGGTATCAGTCGCAGTAGTATGTACGACACCTTTGGCGACAAGGATAGCCTGTTCTCCGCCGCGCTGAGCCGGTACGTAGGCGGTTTTGACCCCCTACCGCTGGGTGCAGATGCGGGCCTGCGGGCCAACCTGCGGGCCCTGCTGATGGCCGTGGCCAGTGGCGTACCTGCTGGGCCCGCAGCACCCGGAAACTGCATGAAGGGCTGCTTTCTGGTAAACACGGCCGTGGAGCTGGCCCCCGAGCGGCCCGAGGTGCGGGCCCGAATGGCCGAAAACTTGCAGTCATTTGTAGCACGCTTTGTGCCCCTCTTTCAGGCAGCGCGGCACGAGGGGACAATAGCCCCCCACTTCCATCCAGAGGTGGCGGCGCAGCTGCTGTTTACCCTGATGGAGGGCCTGGCCGTCCAGTCTCGTGCTGGCATACCCGCCGCCACGCTGGCCCGGCAGGTAGATCAGCTGGAGGCAATGATCTTCGCTTAGCAGCGCAGCTCTGGTAGCCAAAGGCCTTTTCCAGGAAACCGAACGGCGCCGTCGGCTGTTGGCATGCGCGTACCCCATCCGCTACCATGATCTATTTCTGGCATCGCCGAGACCTGCGTATAGCCGACAATGCAGGCCTATACCACGCACTAAGGGCCGCAAAGGAATCTGGCAGGCAGGTGCAGCCGGTTTTTATCTTCGACACGGATATTCTGGACGCGCTACCTAGGCGAGATGCGCGGGTACTCTTTATCCACCAGGCGCTAGCTAGCCTGGCTGCGCAGTACCGTGCGCTGGGGTGTAGCCTGTGGCTGGGCCACGGAAAGCCGGAGGAGGTATGGCGGCAATGGCTGCACCCGGGCGGCCCGCCCCCCCTTATTTACACCAACGAGGACTATGAGCCCTATGCCCGCCGGCGCGACCAGCAGATCCACCGGCTGGCCGGGCAGCAGGGTGGGGCCCTGAGGCTGGTGAAGGACCAGGTGCTGCTGCACAAGGACGAGGTGCTGAGCAAGACGGGGAACCGGCCCTACACGGTCTTTACCCCCTATAGTCGCCAGTGGCGGGCCGTGCTTACCCCCTTTCACCTAAAGGCCTACCCCACCGAGCGCTACACCGCCTATCTGGCCCCCGGCACCACCGCTGCCTGGCCCCTGCCCAGCCTGCAGACGCTGGGGTTCGAGTTTTTTTCCTTTCCATTTCCGCCCGCCTCGGTGCCCGATGTGTGCCTGAGCCAGTACAAGGCGCTGCGAGACCTGCCCGCTGCAGCGGGTACCAGCCGGCTGGGGGTGCACCTGCGCTTTGGCACCCTCAGCATACGGGCCCTGGCCCGGCAGGCACAGGGCCTCAGCGATACCTTTGTGAACGAACTGATATGGCGAGACTTCTATGCCATGATCCTGTACCACTACCCGCAGGTGGTGCACAGCAGCTTCCGGCCCGCCTACGATGCAATACCCTGGCGGGAGGACGAGGCCGACTATGACCGCTGGTGTGCCGGCACCACCGGCTACCCCCTGGTAGATGCGGGCATGCGCCAGCTGAACGAAACCGGCTATATGCACAACCGGGTGCGCATGCTGGTGGCCAGCTTCCTGTGTAAGCACCTGCTGATAGACTGGCGCAGGGGCGAGCACTATTTTGCCCAAAAGCTGCTGGACTACGACCTGGCTAGCAACAACGGGGGCTGGCAGTGGGCTGCCGGAACCGGCTGCGATGCCGCCCCCTACTTTCGCATCTTCAACCCCGATGCCCAGCTACAGAAGTTTGACCCCCAGGCTGAGTATGTGCGGCGCTGGCTGCCCGAGTGGGGCACCACCCGGTACCCAAAGCCTATGGTAGTGCATGCCCAGGCCCGCCAGCGTGCCCTGGAGGTGTATAAAAAAGCCCTGAATCGGAAGCCCCTATAGAGGGCTTTTAGGGCTTTTTTCTACCTTTGACGCCTACTACTTATTTACCCCGTTTATTGCTATGAACCGCAGCCTCCTGCTCACCCTGCTCCTGTTCCTTGCCTGCCACACAGCCTGGGCCCAGGTAAAGGAAGAAGACCTGGTACCCAGTTCCGAGGAACAGAAGAGATCGGAAACGGTAAGCCTAAGCGATAAGCTGGTGATAGGTGCAGACACCCTGCAAGGCTGGAAAACGGGTGCCTCGCTGGGCATCAACTTTAGCCAGACCAGTGTGTCCAACTGGCAGAGTGGGGCGCAGAACAACCTTGCCTTCAATGCGGTTACGGGCATGTATGCCAAGTACAACCGAAACAATTTTTTCTGGCATACCTTGTTCGACGGCAGTTACGGCCTTACTCGTAACGAAGGACAGAGCACCCGGAAGGCCAATGACTACTGGGAGATGAACACCAACCTGGGTAGATTCCTGGATGCCAAAAGAACCTGGGCGGCTGTGGGCTTTGCCGAAGCGATCAGCCAGTTTACCCCCGGCTACGACTATGAGGTAGACCCCGACGGAAAAAGCTACAACAGTGCCTTTATGGCCCCTGGCTACCTGATGCAAGGGGTGGGCCTGGCCTATGAGTATAGCAAAGACCCCATCAGCCTGAGCGGCCGCTTAAGCCCCGCCACCGCCCGGCAGATCGTGGTGATGGACCCCGTGCTGGACGAAACCGAATATGGCCTGGATAGCGGCGATGTGGCCAAACTAGAGTTTGGTGCCAGCTTTCGCCTGAACTACAACCAAAAGATAAACAAGACCACAAACCTGGAGAGCCGCCTGATACTTTTTACAGACTACCTGGAGGATGCCGGAAACGTGTATGTAAACTGGCGGAGCAAGCTGGATATGAAGGTAACCAAGATTATCAGTATCAACCTGTTGCTCCACCTCATCTACGACCCGCAAAAGGACTTTACGCTGGAAACCGAGAAACAGCCCGACGGAACCGAGAAGCCTACACGTGTAGGCCCCGTGCTACAGTACCTGCAAAACCTCGGTGTTGGGGTTAGCTTCAACCTGAGCAATCGCTAGTAACACCCAAGAGCCTTAGGCTTTGTTCCCGGATTGGTACTAAAAGTAAGCCCGCATCTGCGGGCTTGCTTTTTTTAGCCCTGCAAATCTTTCCGCTCATACACATCCGCACTGCGGAAGCGGCGGTACAGATTGAGGATCAGGGCTAGCCCCACGGCTGCCTCTGCCGCTGCCACCACGATGATGGCCAGTGCCATCATTTGCCCATCCAGCCGCTGGGGGTACCGCTCATTAAAGTGCACAAAGTTCAGGGCGGCTCCATTCAGGATCAGCTCAATACCCAGCAGCATGGCCACGGCCTGCCTGCGCGTGATGGCCAGGAAGAGGCCAGCCGAAAACAGCAGGCAGGCTAGGGTAAACAGATTCATCGGCGGCTAAGATAGGCGGCACCCAGCAGGGCTGCAAGCAGCAGCACGCTGAGTAGTTCAAAGGGCAGTACATAGTCGGTAACCAGCGCATAGCCCAGCTGCTGGGCGTTTTGTGCCATCAGGTCGTGGGGCACCGGGGTTTCCGGGCCGGGGAAATGAGTGAGCAGGATGCCAAGCACCCCCAGGGCCAGCAGGGCGGCAGGCAGCTGTAGCAGGCGGCCGGTGGCCGGTGCCTCGTCCGGTAGGGCGGGTAGGGCGGTGAGCATGCCCCCAAAGATCATCAGCACCAGCACCCCGCCCACATACACCAGTACCTGCGCTGCGGCCAGGAAAGGGGCCGAGGCCCATACATACAGGGCCGCCTGGGCAATGAGCACGAAAAAAAGCGCAAAGGCCGACTGCACCAGCTGGCGGCTATACAGCATGTAGGCCAGGGCCGCGCACAGCAGGCCGGCAAATAGGTAGAGCATCATGGGGCGGTACTGTCTGGGGTGGATGTGCCCGGCATACCCGGTGCGGGTGGGGTGGGGGGCTTCAGGCCCGGCGGGGGCCCGGCCGGCGGTTTGCCCGCGGGGCTGGGAGGTTTCAGTCCGGGTGGGGGTGCCACGGGCGGCTTTGTGCCTGGCGGCGGCCCTACGGGCGGGCGGGCGGGTGGGGTGGTGCCGGGTTCGGCCTGGGGGGCAGGCGGGGTGGCAGCGGCGGCCTTTGCCTGCTTTATAGCGGCCTCATGTGCGGCCAGGGCAGCCTCCTTCTCTTGGGTTTGCTCGGGGCTCAGGTTGCCAAAGTGGTACAGGAAGTTTTCTCGGTCATACTCCGCATAGTCATACACCTTGGTCATTAGCAGGCACTCGGTAGGGCACACTATGGTGCACAGGCCGCAGTAGCAGCACTTGGCCATATCAATGTCGAAGGTGGGGAGGTAGAAGCGTTTTTTGCTGCCGTCGCTGGTGGTGCCCAGGTCTTCCACGGCCTTCACCTTCTCTATGGTGATGCAGTCTACGGGGCATATACGGGCACATTGGTCGCACACAATACAGTCCTCCGTCTCCATGTGCAGGCGGTAGCGCCCCACATCGGGCACCGGTATCTGCTCGCGCGGATACTGTATGGTAACCAGGCCGGTGGACTGCCGGAAGTAGCGGTCGTCTTCGGCCCCCGTGGGCATGCGGCGCTGCCCGCTGGCACGCAGATGCTGCCAGCTGAGCCGGAAGCCCTGGCGGAGGGCTACCATGGCATGCGCAATGTCTTTCCAGTACCCCATACTCCTTGTTTTGGTTTGGCCGCCTGTGCCTTCTGTCTTGGCTATCCGTAGGCCAAACACAGGGTCAAAAATATGCATGTACCTTTGCTAAATGAAATGGATTTTGCTTTTCCTGCTGCTGCCGCCGCCGCTGATGGGCCTGGGGCAAGCCACGGCAGAAACCCGAACGACCTATGACCCCGAGCTGGGAGAGGTAACCGAGCGCCTACAGCTGCTGGCCGGTGCCCGGCATGGCCGCCAGCTGGTGCTACACAATGGCTACCTACACCGGGCCGAAACCTGGCAAAACGGTAAGTTGGTAGGGCCTATCGAAACCTATTACCCCACGGGCACCCTGTGCGAGCGCTACGAGATAGATGCCCAGGGCCGCAAGCATGGAAAGTGCGAGCGCTATTATGTAAACAACCGCCTGCTGGAGGTAAACTACTATACCCACGGGGTGCCCAGGCCCCATGCGGTGCGCAGCTACTACCCCAATGGCCGGGTGGCGCAGCAGCGCAACTACCGCCACTGCCCCGCCGATTCGCTGCCCCGCCCGGATACCCTGATGCCTGTGCTGGGCCTGCCCTACCCCTACAGCCGCGACTCGGTGTGGCAGCTGTATACCTACCGGGGCCAGTTGTACCGCCAGCATGCCTATGCCTGTGGCCGCCTGGGGGCCTCCGAGCGCTTTGCCGACTGGGAAGATACCCTGGTAGGCGGTACCAACCCGATGCTGCCCTATTTCTTGAAGAAAAATATCCTCATTACCCAAGACAGCGCGGGCGACCCCCTCATTGTAAAGCTAAAAGCCAAATATGGCCAGGTGCAGGGCTATGAGCGGCTCATCAAGTCGCACCGCTACGAGAACCACACCCTGGTCGAGACCTTCTTTACCAGCCGGGCATACAGCCAGGAGGCCTGGAAACGGTACTATGCCAACGGGCGCACGCGCACGCTGCGCATCCACCACTTTGGCGGCTATACCATGCAGGAGCGTACCTTTTATCCCAATGCGAGGCTGAAGGAAAGCTATACCCTGGATCTGGCCGGGCAGCGGGTGGGCAGTTATCAAAAATTCTGGCCCAATGGCCAACTCATGGTACAGGGGCACTACGAGCAGGATAGTACGCAGGCCCCGCTCATCCTGCCCGTGGGCAGCGACCCCAGGCTGCAAGTGCGCGTAAAGATCTACCCCAGCCGGCCAGCCGGCACCTGGCTGCACTATGGCGTTGGCGGCCAGCTGCTGCGTAGGGAAACCTACCCAATAGCGGATAAGCCGGAGTAACCCCCCCCCATCTGATTCATGCGCAGCAGGCGAGTCGGTAGAAATCTGACATTGTACAAAAAGAATTCCGGTTTGCCCGGCATGGGCTAGCCGCAAAGCCCTATCTTGTTGTATGCAATCATCCATGCACCCTGCTGGCTCACCCCCGATTTCGGACGCTACCGTGAGCCAGGCGGCGTTGCTGGCGGGCCACGTAGCAGCCCTGTTCGACCGGCTGTTTGGCTCCGGCGATGATGTGCACGCGCTAAATGAAGAGTTGCTCCCCGTCTTTCAGCAGGCGGGCTATCATCCGGGGCTTACCCTCTCCCTCTCGGTACTGGCACTCCGCAAAATTACGGATGCCCAATATGCCGAGGCACTGGCACTGCTGGGGCAGGCCGAGCAGCACGCCGAGCTGGCACACAGGCCTCCAGGCTATACCCTGCTGATAACCCTGCGAGCCATGTGCTACAACAACCTGGCCGAATATGAGCCAGCGCTGACCCATGGCATACAGGCCCGCCAGCTGGCAGAGCACGGCGATACGCACCCCAAGGAGCGCGGCATTGCCTACTACACCCTGGCCACTATTTATCTGGATACCCACCAGTACACCGATGCCATCTACTACTACGAGAAAAGCATAGAAACCTGGCGGCCCCAGGCGGGTAACGCGATCATAGCCCGCTGCTACAATGGCGCTGGTGCCGCTTATCTGGCTACCAAGGACTATGAGGGTGCGCTATACTGCCAGCAGAAGGCCCTGGGCATATACGAGGCCCTGGACCAGGCACGGGGGGTGGCCCGCAGCTTTGACGACCTGGGTACCATCTACCTGCAGATGGGCCGCCTGGAAACGGCAGCGCAATACCTGAATGAGGCCCTGGCCCTGCGGCGAGACCTCGGGTACCTGGATCCCATTGTTACCACCCTGCTGCACCTTGGCCAGCTGCATGTGCTGCAGCAGCGCTATGACGAGGCGATCAGGGGGCTGGAAGAAGGGGTGCGGCTATCGCGTATGCTGGGTACCAAGGGCAAGCTGGCACGGCTGTACAGAACAATGGCCCTGGCCTATAAGGGGCTGGGAGACTATCGCCAGAGCATGCTCTACTTTGAGCAGTACCATGAGCTGCACGAACAGCTATTCCACAACGAGCTGCGCGATAAGGTAGAAAACCTGGAAATGCAGCTAAAAACGGAACGCGCCGAGCGAGAGAGCGAGCTGTACAGGCTGAAAAATGTGGAGCTGGCTACCCTGAACCACGACCTGGAGCATGCCCTGGAGACGATACAAGACAGCATTGCCTATGCGCGGCGGATACAGACTGCCCTGCTACCCAGCCAGGCCCTGCTGGGCAGGTTGCTGCCCGCCAGCTTTGTGTTTTACCGCCCCAGGGATGTAGTGAGTGGAGACTTCTACTGGATGGGCCAGCAGGGCGGGCATACGGTGCTGGCTGTGGTAGACTGCACAGGCCATGGGGTGCCTGGCGCCTTCATGTCTCTGCTGGGCATTAATATGCTGAATCAAACTGTTCATACAGAGGGAATTACAGATCCTGCCCATATCCTGGCCCGCATGCACGAGCGGCTGCTCGCAGTGTTTGGCAAAACAGAGGTGCAGGATGGCATGGAGGCCGGCATTGTTAGCTGGGATGCAGGCACGCTACAGTATGCCGGCGCCGGCATCCCGCTCTATTATCAGTCGGCTGGCGGCCTACAGCACATCCGTCCCACGCCCTATGGCCTGGGGGGGCACCCGCAGCCCGAGCGTAGTGGCTATGCACGGCACACCGTGGAGCGCACCGCTGCCGGTCCCTTTTATCTTTTCTCCGATGGATTCAAGGACCAATTTGGCTGGTCGGATGCGCGCCGGCAGAAATTCAGCTCCGGCCGGCTGCGCGATTTACTGGAAAAAGCCACCCCCCTGCCCCTGCCACAGCAGGCTACGCTGGTGGCACATGCCTTCGATAGCTGGAAGGGTAGCCACCGGCAAATAGACGACGTACTGCTGATTGGCTTTCAGCCAGCCTAGTGTTGCACGTTGTGCATTTTTGCCTCGATATCCGTAACGGAAGCCCCTGCCTGCTGGCATGGTGACTAGCCGGCGGGTGGCGGCACATGTTACTCCTGCTCGCCCAGTGCTTTTTGCAGGTCTATGCGGGCTATGTAGGTCTCCAGCAGGCTGTTGAAGTAGTTGGTCTGACTTTGATTATAGTCTGCCTCGGCCTGCACCACCTCCAGGTTGCTGCCTATGCCCTGCTGGTATTTCAGGCGGGTGTTATCATACACCCTTTTGCCCAGGTCTCGGTTTCGGGCCTGTATCTCCAGCTGGCGCTGGGCATTTATGTAGTTGATGCGCGCCTGCCGGAACTCCAGGTACAGGCTGTTCTCCAGGTTGCGCATGTCATACTCCAGCTGCATGCGCTCTATGCGCGTGCGCTGTATCTGTGCCCGTTTTCTCAGCCCGTCGAAGATGGGTATGCTTAGGCCAGCCCCTATATAGGCAGCCCCAAACCAGTTTTCATTCCGGGCAAATTCATCCCCCAGGTTCTGGTACTGGAAGTTGCCAAAGGCCGACAGGCTGGGGTAGTAGCCAGTGCGGTAGCGCTTTTCGTTCAGCTCTGTCAGGCGCATGCTCTGCTGCAGCTCCTTATGCTCTATGTGGCTTGTGTAGTCCAGCTGCTGCAGGGTGTCTTGGGCAAACTGCAGTGGGCTACTCAGCTCTTCCTCCACCAGCAGCAGGGTGTCTTCTGCCGGCATTCCCATCTGGAACTTGAGCAGCACCTGGCTGAGCAGCACCAGCCCGCGGGCTTTTTCCAGCTCGGTTTCCAGGTTGTTGTAGTTCACTTCTATGCGGTTCACATCCAGCTCTTCGGTCAGTTCGTTCTGGTACAGCTTCCGGGTGTCCTCCAGCAGCTGCTTTAGTCCTTTTCGTTGCTCGGCCAGCACCTGTATCCGCTGGCCATTTACCAGCACACTGTAGTAGGCCTTTGCCACGGCCACACGCACATCGCGCTGGGTGCGGTTGTATTGTATCCGGCTCAGCTCCACATATTGCTTGGCCGCCTTTACACCCAGGAAGTACGTTCCGTCCAGGATCAGTTGCTCCACGCTTACGCCCGCCGTTACATTGTAGCGTGTGCCAAACCGTACGGCCTGCTCCTCGCTATCGGCCCCAAATACCCCTGCGGGGATGATGGTGGTAGGAATCACAAGGTTGTTCTGCGCCTGCACCGAGCCGTTGATTTGCGGCAGGCCGGTGGCAATTACTTCATTCACATCCTTCTGCCGGGCATCTATGGCCAGCCTGCTGCGGTTCAGCATGGGCTGGTGCTCCAGGGCGTACTGGATGCAGTCCTCGAGGGAGAAACGAAACAGCTCGCCGGTCTGGGCCTGTGCCAGGGCGAGTAGCAGGATGGGGATGATTACAAAAAAACGCTTCATGTTCAAACTTGATTTTCAGCCAAATGTTTATCCAGTAACTGTCGGCCCCGCAGGGTGCTTATGCCATACAGATAGATAGAAATGGTTTGCTGGTGCACGGCTACCCTGTCAAAAAGCTCATTGGGGAATAGTTCTGCGTCAAAAAGCATGTCTACAATCCCACTGTAGAAGTGGCATACGATATCCAGATCCAGCCCTTCACGATACAGGCCATCTGTTATTCCCGCCTGCAGGTTCTCGCGTATATCTGCCAGCAGGCACTCGTTCCGGAACTGGCGAAAGCTAGCCCAGCTATCCGGAAAGTATTTACGGAGGTCCGTAAGCATCAGGCCGTTGATCGTGGAGAGGAAGTCCGTGAAATAACGATCTACCCGCAGCAGGCTGTCAATGGGGTCTACGGCCTCCTGCTTCAGCAGTTCAATATCCACCTGGTGGTGCTCCATCATTTCTCGGGTACAGGCATCCACCAGGGCATTCTTGTCCGAAAAGAACTGGTAGAGCGTCTTCTTGCTCATACCCAAGTTGGCACATAGCTGATCCATCGTAACAGCACGCAGGCCCGACTGCATAAACAGCCTGCTTGCTTCCTGTACGATTCGTTGCTTTGTATCCATTGTCTCCATACACTACACCGGCTGGCCAGAGCCGAACCGAAAACTGGGGAAACTATTATAAAGTTCAAAGTTTCCAGATAAAAATCCCGCCCAGCCCCTTAGCCCTTTTGGCCTATATTTGTGGCATGCAGGAGCTGTATGTATACAATACCCTAAGCCGAAGGAAAGAACGGTTTGAACCCCAGCACCCCCCCTTTGTAGGTATGTATGTGTGCGGCCCCACCGTGTATGGAGAGGGGCACCTGGGCCACGCCCGCTCAGCCATTACCTTCGACATTGTTTTTCGCTACCTGCGTGCACTGGGCTACCAGGTGCGCTACGTGCGAAACATAACCGATGTGGGCCACCTGGAGAATGATGCCGACGAGGGCGAAGACAAGATAGCCAAAAAAGCCCGCCTGGAGCAGCTGGAGCCTATGGAGGTGGCCCAGCACTATACCAACCAGTACCGGGCGGCCATGCAGCTGCTGAATGTGCTGCCCCCCAGCATAGAACCCCAGGCTACCGGCCATATACCCGAGCAGATACGCATGGTGGAGCAGATCATCCGGAACGGATTTGCGTACGAGGCAAACGGCAGCGTATACTTTGATGTAGCGGCCTATGCAGCCCGATACCCCTACGGGCTGCTAAGCGGGCGTAGTGTAGAGGAACTGCTGGCTGGCAGCCGGGAAAACCTGGCAGGGCAGGCCGAAAAACGCAGCCCCGCCGACTTTGCCCTGTGGAAGCGCGCCGACCCCGAGCACATTATGCGCTGGGATAGCCCCTGGGGCGTGGGCTTCCCCGGCTGGCATATAGAGTGCAGTGCCATGAGCACCAAATACCTGGGCGAGGTGGCCGACATACACGGCGGCGGCATGGACCTGCTTTTCCCCCACCATGAGGCCGAAATAGCCCAGAGCAACGCCTGTGCCAACCACGCCCAGGGCATGCACGAGGCCCGGTACTGGCTGCACAACAATATGATTACCATCAACGGCCAGAAGATGGGCAAAAGCCTGGGCAACTTCATTACCCTCAGCCAGTTCTTTACCGGCGATCACCCCGCCCTGGCACAGGCCTATAGCCCCATGACCATCCGGTTTTTTATCCTGCAGGGGCACTACCGCAGCACGCTCGATTTTGGCAATGAGGCCCTGCAGGCTGCCGAGAAGGGCTACAAGCGCCTGATGCACGCCATTGGCCTGGTGCCGGGCCTACCCATCAGCCCCGACACCACGCTGGACCTGGACGGCCTGGCACAGCGGCTGGAAGACGCCATGTGCGACGACTTCAATACCGCCATCACCATTGCCGAGCTTTTTGATGCCTGCAGCCTTATCCACAAAGTGGAGAGCAGGGAGCTGAGAATAACCGAAGCCGACCGTGCCCGGCTGGCCGCGCTGCTGAAGCACTATGCCGAGGACATACTGGGCCTGGCACCCGAGCTGCCCAGCCAGAGCCAACCCCTGCAGGCTGCCATGCAGGTGCTGATAGACCTGCGCAACCAGGCCCGACGCGAAAAGAACTGGCCCCTGAGCGATGCCATTCGCGACCAGCTGGCCACAGCCGGCATCCAGCTGCTGGATAAGCCCGAGGGCACCCAGTGGACGCTAAACCCCTAGCCGCATCCATACGGAAGGCCCGAAGCACTACGGGGCAACCAGTTGCCCCACCGGCTAGCAAAAGCGTGCACAAATCGATACCTTTGCACAGAAAAATTTTTGTCCGGAGCAACCTCTTTTTTTACCCCTATGGGATTATTTAGTAGCCTTTTCAAGTCGAAGAAGGAAAAAGACGTAGAAGCCCTAAAGCCCCTGGCGGCTGAGGTAAATGAAATACAACAGCAGCTCATTTCCCTCTCGGATGATGCCCTGCGGGCAAAGACGGGCGATTTCAAAGCCTATATAGCAGAATCCCTGTCGGAGCTGGAAGAGGCTATCGCGCAGCTGAAGGCCGAGATAGACGCGCACAAAAAAGCGCACGAAATACACGCGCTAGAGCCCCTGTATACCCAGCTAGATAAGCTGAAAAAAGACCGAAATGCCCGCCTGGAGGTGGCCCTGAAGGCCCTGATGCCCGAGGCCTTTGCCGTGGTGAAAGAGACCTGCCGCCGCATGGCCGAGCTGGGACGGCTGGTAGTGGAAGCCACAGACTATGACCGACGCTACGCCCAAACCCACCCCCATGTGCAGCTACAAGGCAGCCAGGCCATTTGGACAAACCAGTGGGAAGCTGCGGGTAGCCCGATTGTATGGAACATGGTGCACTATGATGTGCAGCTGATGGGTGGATCGGTGCTGCACGAGGGGAAAATAGCCGAAATGGCCACCGGCGAGGGCAAAACCCTGGTGAGCACGCTGCCCGTCTACCTGAATGCGCTGGCTGGCCAGGGCGTACATGTGGTAACCGTAAACGACTACCTGGCCCGCAGGGATGCCGAGTGGAATGCCCCCATATTCGAGTTTCACGGCCTAAGCGTAGACTGTATAGACAAGCACGAAAGCCACAGCGACGAACGCCGCGCCGCCTACCGGGCCGACATTACCTATGGCACCAACAACGAGTTCGGCTTTGACTACCTGCGGGACAATATGGTGAACCAGCCCGACCACATGGTGCAGCGCGAACACCACTTCGCCATTATAGATGAAGTGGACTCGGTGCTGATAGACGAGGCACGCACGCCCCTCATCATCAGCGGCCCCGTACCGCGTGGCGATAAGCATGAGTTCAATGAACTGAAGCCCCGCATCGAGAAGCTGGTGAACACCCAGCGCCAGCTGGTACAGCAGTTTGTGGCCGAAGGGCGAGATAAGGCCGAGACTGCCCCCAAAGAAGCGGGCCTGGCCCTGCTACGCGCACACCGCGGCCTGCCCAAGTACAAGCCCCTCATCAAATACTTCAGCGAACAGGGTGCCAAGGCCCTGATGCAAAAGACCGAAGCCCTGTACATGGCCGATAACAGCAAGCGCATGCCCGAGGTGGATGCAGCCCTGTGCTTCACCATCGACGAAAAGAACAACCAGATAGAACTGACCGACAAGGGGATAGAACTACTGGCTGGCCAGCAGGGCGACAAGGACCTCTTTATCCTGCCCGACATAACCGCCCAGATGAGCGAACTGGCCGGGAACACCAGCCTGAGCGACGAGCAGCGCATGCAGCTAAAGGAGGAACTGACCCAGAACTATGCCGAAAAAAGCGAGCGCCTGCACAGCATACAGCAGCTGCTGAAGGCCTACTGCCTGTTTGAGCGCGATATAGAGTACATTGTGGAGGGCGGAAAGGTGATGATTGTGGATGAAAACACGGGCCGCGTACTGCCTGGCCGCCGCTACAGCGACGGCCTGCACCAGGCCATAGAGGCCAAGGAAAACGTAAAGGTGGAAGCCGCTACGCAGACCTTTGCCACCGTTACGCTGCAAAACTACTTCCGCATGTACCACAAGCTGGCGGGCATGACCGGTACTGCCGAGACCGAGGCCGGTGAGTTTTACGAGATATACAAACTGGATGTGGTGGTAGTGCCCACCAACAAACCCACCGCCCGCCGAGACCTGAACGACCGGGTGTACAAAACCAAGCGCGAAAAGTACAACGCCATCATAGAGGAAGTACAGCAGCATGTGGATGCCGGAAGGCCCGTGCTGGTGGGCACCACCAGTGTGGAGGTGAGTGAGCTGCTAAGCCGCATGATGAAGCAGCGCCGCCTGACCCACAATGTGCTGAATGCCAAGCAGCACGAGCGTGAGGCCGAGATAGTGGCAGAGGCAGGGCTGGCGGGCAAGGTAACCATTGCCACCAACATGGCCGGACGCGGTACCGACATCAAGCTGGGGCCAGGCGTGAAGGAGGCCGGCGGCCTGGCTATCATAGGCAGCGAGCGCCACGAAAGCCGCAGAATAGACCGACAGCTGCGGGGCCGTGCAGGCCGGCAGGGAGACCCCGGTGTGTCCGTCTTCTTCATCAGCCTGGAAGACGACCTGATGCGCATGTTCCGCAGCGAGCGCATTGCCAAGGTAATGGACCTGCTGAAAATGAAAGAAGGCGAGGTGATTGAACACCGCCTCATCACCCGCTCCATCAGCAACGCACAAAAGAAGGTGGAAGAAAACAACTTCGCCATCCGCAAGCGCCTGCTGGAGTATGACGACGTGATGAACAAGCAGCGCGAAGTGATCTACACCCGCCGCCGCAACGCCCTTTTTGGCGACCGAATCCAGGTGGACCTGGATAACATGATCTATGATGAATGCGAGGCCCTGGTGGCCGCCATACAGCCCACGGGCGATGCTGAGCAGCTGCGTATGGAGAGTATTCGCCTCTTTGCCTACGACCCCGCATTCAGCCCCGAGGAGCTGGATAAACTACCCGCCCAGCAGCTGAGCCAGCAGTTGTACGAGGGCGTATCTGCCCGCTACCAGCAGAAGGCGCAGCGCCTGGCGCAGCACTTCTACGCCCAGGTGCAGGAGATACACAGCCAGCAGCCGCAGTACAAGATGATAGAAGTGTCCATGAGCGACCGGAAGCGCGTGCTGCGGATGCACCTGCCCATAGCCGAGGTGCTGGAAACAGAGGGTTATGCCCTGATGACTCACTTTGAGAAAGGTGTGGTGCTAAACATAATAGACGAAGCCTGGAAAGAGCACCTGCGCGAAATGGATGACCTGAAGCAGAGCGTGCAAACAGCCGTGTATGAGCAGAAAGACCCTGTGCTGATCTACAAATTCGAGGCATTCGAACTCTTCCAGCAGATGCTGAAGGTGGTGAATGAGAAGGTGAGCACCCTGCTGCACCGAGGCGAGCTGGAGGGCCAGGAGGGCGAAAACGACTATGTAGCCCAGCGCGAAGACTTTAGCCGCATGCGTGCCCAGCATGCCAATGCACAGGGCCGCCAGGCACCACAGCGCGTGCCAGTAGGCATACCCGTAGGGGGGCCCGATGGCGAGGAGCGCAAAATAAGTCGCCGCGAAAGACGAGCCCAGGAACGAAAACAAAAGTGATCCGCAGCAAAACTGATCTGAGCCTGCTAAGGCCTGATTCCGCCCAGAGCGACATAACGGCCCTGTGCGCCACGGCTGCCGAACAGCACGTATACGGCCTGTGCATCCCGCCCTGCTACGTAGCCCTGGCCAGCCGGCTGGTACAGCACGCAGGCGTGCGCGTTAGCACCGTAGTAGATTACCCCTATGGCTATAGCCCTACGGAAGTAAAGCTGGCTGCCGCCGGGCAGGCCATACAGGCCGGAGCTGTAGAACTGGACGTGGTGCTAAACATCTGCCTGCTAAAAAGCGGTAACCTGGACTACCTGGGTGCCGAGATAGCGGCCCTGCGCACGCTTAGCACCCGCCATGGGGCAGTCCTTAAGGTGATTATAGAGGCTGCCCTGCTGAGCGAGCAGGAGCTGGAGCAAATATGCACCCTGGCTGCCCACCACCAGGCCGACTATGTGAAAAACAGCACGGGCCTACTGGGTGGCCACGCCACGCCGGAGCTTATTCGAAAAATACGGGGCTACCTGCCCAGCACCGTCCGGATCAAAGCCTCGGGCGGAATCCGCACCCCCCAGCAGGCACACGCCCTGCTACAGGCAGGTGCCGACCGCCTGGGCACCTCCATTCTTCTTCCCGATTCACCATGCCTATAGTTCTTTTCCTCTTCTGCTGCCTGTGGCTGGGCGGAGCCAACCCCACGCTGGCACAGGCCCAGCCTGGCACCTATGGCCAGCCCATCCGGCTAAGCCAGTACCGGGATGTAGCCACATTCTCCGATCCCTTTGAGCGCATACAGGTGGGCACAGGGGCACCCACAATCCTGCGGGCAGACACCAGCCTGCGGAAGCCCAGTGTTCACATCCAGCAGGATACCGCCATAGACATAGGCCTGCGGCAGTATGCAAACCCCTACCGAACGCTGGGTTCGGGCATTGTGTACCGGGTGCAGATCTACAACGGAGACCGTGAAAAGGCTAGCCTGGCACAGTTTGACTTTATGGAGCTGCGCACTGGCCAGCCGGTATACATGGAGTTCGACCAGCCCAACTTCAAGGTACGGGTGGGCAACTTCAAGACCGAGCAGGAAGCCAAAACCTTTGTGAAAGACGTGCAGCTACACTTTCCGTCGGCTTTTGTAGTGCCCTGCCAGCTAACCCCCGAACGATGAAGCAGCCCGAAATAAAAATCCGAGATACCCGCCACGAAATTCAGGCCGAGGAAAAACTGAAGATCCTCGAGACCTTCGATTTTCGGCCCACCCACCAGCAGCTGATCACCTACGATACCGCAGAGTTCTCGGCGGTATGCCCCGGCACCGGCCTGCCAGACATTGGCCGCCTGCGCATACACTATGTGCCTGCTGACAAGTGTATTGAGCTGAAGAGCCTGAAGTACTACCTGTTCAGCTACCGCGAAGACGGGATCTTTCAGGAGCCGGTAACGGACCTCATCTTCGACCACTTGTGGCGTACCCTGGCCCCCGAATACCTGCGGGTAGAGATGATCTACAACACCCGTGGCGGTTTTGATACCACTGTGGTAGTGGAGAAAGGAACCCGATTGCAGTAGCCATACAGGGCTCATAGCGTATTGTTTGCACGATGTACTGGAGGACACTTTTTCTTCTTGGCTCATTCTTACTCGGTTCCATGCCTGCGCAGGCCCAGCAGCGGCGCGTTAGCCCCGAGATATTAGCCATCCGGCAGTATGCCGCCCAATTGGATACCCGCATCGACTCGGCCTCGCAGGGGGTGGGCCTCCATCAGATGGTGGTAACCCTGGAGGCCGAAACGGATGAGGAGGATTACCTAAAGCGGCTGGTAAACTTTGCGCATGAGCCCTTCAGCCGGCAGGACAAAGCGAGCAACAAACTGAACCGGGTAACCGTGAACTACCTGGAGGGAGATAGCACCCACATCCAGGAGGTGTACTACTACCAGGGCAAAGAGGTGGTGTGTGCCAGAAAGACGGTGGAGGGCCGAAAGTGCCAGGGTGAGGCTTATTACTTCCGAAAGTATATCTTGATCCAGGCCGACTACTGGGATAGCCGGGCGTGTGATGGGCCCCGGCGCGAGCGACTAGTGCCCGCCAAGCATCTGGATGACAATATGATACGGAAAGGTATGCACCACCAGCTGCGTGGGCGTGAGTACCAGGCGGCATTCAGTTCCTTTAGCTACACCCTGCTGCGGGAAGACTAGGTGACTATCTCACCCTCGCTAAAATTGAAAGTAGAGCAGAAACTGCTGCCTGCGGCTACCCTCGCCCACTAGGCGCTGGCGATATTCCACGCGTATCGGGCGAATAAATTTATAGCCGATATTTTCCAGCCCTACGCTCCATTCCGAGTACACGCCACGGTCATTCGTGGTCAGGTAGTGTATGCCGGCCAGGGTATGCCACTTTAGCTTGCGCAGCAGGGGCAGCTTATTCCACAGGAAACCGTTGTCGTGGTATTCAGTATGAATCTCGGCCCAGCTGGCACCGGTGGCATAGCTGTAGTAGTCCTGCGTGCCAAACTGGCTGAGTGCCTCGCCAGCGCCTAGCTGTATCTGGTTTCCACGGAAGTGCTGGTAGTCGGGCAGGGCCAGGCCTGCTGTATCTAGCAGGGTGCCCGCCGTGGCATAGGTGTGCAGCTCGCCCTGTAGGCCGAGGCTGTATACATCCTGCCAGCTGGCCCACAGCTTGTTAAACTGGCCCGCCGGGCCTGCCAGATAGGTGCCATATTGGTAGTGAAAGGCTAGGTTGTATTCCCCACCATCCAGGTACAAGCGGCCATCGGGGGTACTGGCGTAGTGCTGATTGAAATGGATTGGTAGGTTGATCTGCGATTTCCACACCGTCTGCTCCTGTACGGGCAGGTTGGGCTGGTAGGGGCGCAGGCTCTCTGCGGCCAGCGAGAAGTTTGTTCGGTTCACCAGTGGGTTTCGTTGCTCCCAGCTAGACCACAGGGCTAGGCTTAGTAGGGGGGTCAGGCGCCGCTCGTAGCGTAGGCCCGCATAGGTGCGCAGGTACAGCCGCAGGTAGTTTTGCCGGTCTATCAGGGTATAAGCCGTGTTGAAGTGGTGATTGATTTGTACCATATCGCCCGAAAACTCCGAAACATAGTGCCCGCCAAATACCCCCATTTGATAGCCAGCTCTGTCTATGCCCTGTACCCGGCGGTTTTCTTGCCGGTACAGTAGCACCGTATTGCCCAGATAGCGCTGGCTAGCAAAGCCATAGCGGAGCCTGCTATGCCATACAATCTGTTTTTTCTGCTCTTTGTCCAAGTTCCAGTGTTTGCTTACGGTAAGGGTTGCATTCCAGCCCTCCATCGTGTTGAAATACAAATCCGAAAGCGGGGACTTAATCTCCAGGTAGTTGTTATTCTGATAATTGGTATAGCGATAGCGATTAAGGAGGTTGCTGACGCTGAATTTATTTTGAGTACGGGTAAGAGAGTCTAGGTACTCAGGGCTACTCTCTCGGAGTTTCAGGCTATCCTTTAGCTGATAGTCTCTGCGCTCCAGGCTATCCAGTGGCACAGGCCGCCGGTTAGCCCAGTAGGCTGTATCGTTTTTCACTACCTCATCCCCTATTCGTAGTACCTCTTTATCCTTGCTTAAATCAACACCCACTGGAAGTTTAAGCTCGTATGAGTCAAGAAAATCAACCCGCTTACCCTTGAAAACTGCCAGGCCTAAGATTTCGCCCTTAAACTCCATCACCGTTTGCTGAGTTAGCCACAGCTCGGGCCCCACCGGTATGTATTGCCGTTTGATGCGCAGGGTGTCCAGAATGCTTATTAGCTGCCGCTCTTTTGTGAGCACGAGGTCCAGGGCTGCCACCGTCCAGGCACTATCTACCACCCATAGGGTGCCGGAAAATACCGGATCGTTCTGGCGGCGGGGGATGACGGAAATTTTGAAAAGCCGATGTTCGCCCTGCTGTACCGCACCCTCCAGCTTGTAGTGATAATTGATAAAGGCACCGGCCCCTATGGGTGATACGAAGCCACCCCGCGAACCCAGCTCGTCCAGCTTAATTACATTACGCTGTAGGTCAAAATCCAGATCGGAGGAAGAGAAGGCAGCATACATATCACTCTGGCCCGATACTTTGCTGTCTGTAATTACTTCCTTGTATCCGCTTGGCGGGCTACGATATGCTTTGCTTCGTGTTTCGGCTAGATATAGCAGGCCCGGCAGGTTGTTGAGGCTATCCGTATTTTCTGCGTCGCGCCCGCCTACTTTCTTAAGTGTAGAGGCACCCTCTTTTGTCAGTTTTGGCTGGTCTACACGTACCTTCACATAGGTCTGATAGCTGTGGTCGCCCAGCAGCTCCTCATAGTACTGCCGCTTATCCTTTACCTTTTTGATGATTCCATAGGCGGGGTCTTTGCCATCTCCGGTTACATAGATGTCTGGCAGCGTTAGCGGATCGGGCACCATCTGTATAGCCTCTAGCACCCGGTTTTCTCCGGCTGCCAGGTTTAGGCTACGCTGCGCTGTTTTGTAGCCAATGTAGCGGTAGATGAGTACGTAGCTGCCAGGCTGTGCAAGCCGTAGGGTATAGCGTCCGTCCTGGTCTGTCAGGGTGCCGCTTGTAGTGCCCTCTATCTGTATGCTGGCATGTGGTAGGGGGCTACCGGTTTCGTCCAGCACAGTGCCTTGCACCTGCTGCGCTTGCGCCCATCTGGCCCAGACGAACAGGCTGAGTGCCAATAAAAACATCGTTCGCATGGGCGCAATTATATGCATTCTTTCCCATGCGCATTGTTTCTCAGGAGAATAATCCTGAATAATAGCCTGTTAGCCCTGTCCCACGCGGGTTTGGTTCAGCTTGCTGGCGTTTTCCTCTATCCGCAGGGCCTCTATCACCTCTTCCAGCTCCCCAGCCAGTACGGCCTGCAGGTTATAGAGGGTCAGGCCGATGCGGTGGTCTGTAAAGCGGCTCTGCGGGAAGTTGTAGGTGCGGATCTTGGCCGAGCGGTCGCCACTGCTCACCAGGCTCTTGCGTGTGGCTGCCTCGGCTTCCTGGCGCTTTGCCAGTTCCATATCGTACAGCCTGGACTTAAGTACCTTCAGGGCCAGGTCGTAGTTCTTTAGCTGACTGCGCTCGTTTTGCATACTTACCACTATGCCGGTGGGCAGGTGGGTTAGGCGCACGGCACTGTAGGTGGTGTTTACACTCTGGCCCCCCGCCCCACTGGAGCAGAAGGTGTCTTTGCGCACGTCGTTCAGGTTTAGCTCCACATCCAGGTCTTCGGCCTCGGGCATTACCAGCACGGTGGCCGCACTGGTGTGCACCCGTCCCTGGGTTTCGGTATTGGGTACGCGCTGCACACGGTGTACACCGCTTTCAAACTTGAGCGAGCCGTACACGTCCTCGCCTTTTATGCTGATGGCCACCTCCTTGTAGCCCCCCACCGTGCCTTCGTGAAACTCCTGCACCTCAAACTTCCAGCCTTTCTGCTCGGCATAGCGCTGATACATGCGGAAGAGGTCTCCGGCAAAGAGGCTTGCCTCGTCGCCACCGGTTCCGGCGCGTATTTCCATTATCACGTCCTTGCTGTCGGTAGGGTCCTTGGGGATCAGCAGGTTCTTCAGTTCTGCCTCCAGGGTTTCCAGTTTGGGCTGCAGGTTTGCCAGCTCTTCCTTTGCCAGCTCGCGCATCTCCTCATCGGTTTCGGTGGCTATCAGCTCTTTGCTACCCTCTATATCTTCGGCCATGCGCCGGTACTTTCGGCCCACGGCTACCACGCGCTCCAGCTCCTTGTACTCCTTGCCCAGGGCGGTCATGCGTTTCATGTCGCTGGTAACGGAGGGGTCTGACAGGGCTGCATTTACCTCCGCGAGGCGCTGCTCCAGTTCTGCTATTTTTTCAATCATGATTCGTATACAAAAGTACCTGTTTTTTGCTTAGCACATAGATGCCGTTCCGGTGTGCCACAGCATCCTGCACGGCTATTGGGTCGGGCAGGCGCAGGTAGGCCAGCTGCTGGTTTGCGATGTTGTACCTGGCTAGGTGCTGCTGGTTGAAGAGCACCAGCTGGTTTCGATAAAGCGAGGCCCGCGTCCATCGGAAGCCCGTCTGGGGTTTCAGGTCGAACTGATAGACCCCGAATATGTCAAATACCTGAATGAGCTGCCGGCTGGTGTCTGCTACGTATAGGTAGGGTTGCACATAGTTTTCGTGGTCAAAGAGCAGCTGGCTGGGGTGCATCAGGCTGCCCTCGCCGTAGTTTAACCCACCGAAGGTAAGACTCAGTTCCCCAAAGGTGTCGAACTTGAGCACCTGCTGGTCTTCGCCATTTAGCAGGTACAGCTCGCCCTGGGGGCTTACGGCCAGGGCGCGGGGGTAGATGGGGCGTGTGTACTTTTCCTGGTTTACGCCTATAATGGGCTGCTCGAAGCGGTAGGATCTGATTTCGCGGAGATTTACACTCATCAGCACCACCCTTCGGTTTCCCCTGTCCAGCACATACAGTTTGTTTCGGGCCGCGCTGGTTACCTGGCTGGGGTTATTCAGGGCCTCGCCCGCTATGCCCTGCCCACCTATTGCGATGCTGCTATCGTACTGGTAGCGGGCAAAAAACTTGTACAGCCTGCTGCGCTGGCTATCTAGCAGGTACAGGTTGGCCTCTTCGTCTACCTCCAGCAGCTGGGCTTCGGGTGCAGCGGCCAGTGCTACCTGGGGTGCCAGCAGGCGCAGGGTATCGGGCTGGGCCTGTGTGCTGTGCCAGCTGCTAATCAGCATCAGGCTGATCCACCCGCATACATACGCCATGTTCACTGATCTCAAGATACGAAAAGTCCTCTATCCAGTCGCCCAGCACCCATAGGCTACAGTGGTCGTTTAGGGCCAGGTGGCGGGCCAGGTGGCGGTGGCCCATCACCAGGTGGGCTATCTGCGGGTGCTGGGTGCTATATTGGCGGGCAAACTGTACCTGCATTTCTTTTTCGCCATAGTCTTTCAGCTTGTGGCGGCGCTCCTGTGCATTGCGGCTGGTGTTGCTGCTCCAGTGGGCAATGCGAATGGCAAGGTTGGGGTGCAGGCGGGCAAATGCCCACTGGAGCAGGGGGTTGCGCAGGGCAGCCTTCAGCAGTTTGTAGCCCCGGTCTCCAGGCCCCAGGGCATCGCCGTGGGCAATGTAGAACTGCTGGCCAAAGAAGGTGCGGATAATGGGATCTCGGTAGACGGGTATGCCCAGCTCGGTGGGAAAATAGTCGTAGTACCACACATCGTGGTTGCCCGACAGGGCCGTGATGGGTATGCCACGGTCGCTCAGCTCGGCCAGCTTGCCCAGCAGGCGCACATAGCCCTTGGGCACCACGTGCCGCCACTCGAACCAGAAGTCGAATAGGTCTCCCAGCAGGTAGATCTCCTGTGCGTCTGTAGCTACTCGGTCCAGCCAGGCCACCAGCCGCCGCTCGCGCTGCAGGCTGCGTGCGTGGTCTGGCGCACCCAGGTGCACATCGCTCACCATATACACCTTCCGGCCCGCAGGGGGGGATGTCCCGTCTACGGCCTTGCTGTTGGGGTCCACTGCTGGGGGCATGGGGAGATGCGGTTCCGGGCGTGTAGCCTACGCCTCGCTGGCGGGCTCGGCTTCGGGCGATGTTTCGATCAGCTCGGGTTTTTCCTCCTCGCTGGCAAAGGGGCGCTTGCCCAGCAGGCGCTCCAGGTCGTCTATCAGGATTACCTCTTTCTCCAGCAGGGCCTGCGCCACAGCCTCCAGCTGGCTGCGGTGCCGCGTTAGCAGGTCCAGTGCCCGCTGGTAGGCACCGTCTATCATCTCGCGCACCACGCGGTCTATGGTCTCGGCCAGGTTCTCGCTATAGGGCTTGGTAAAGGTCATCTCGCCCTCGTCTCGGGTAAAGCTCAGGTTGCCCACCTCATCGCTCATGCCATATACGGTAACCATGGAGTAGGCCATGCGGGTAATGCGTTCCAGGTCGTTTTGTGCGCCGGTAGAGATCTTGCCGAATACCAGCTCCTCGGCCGCGCGGCCACCCAGGGTTACGCATATCTTGTCCAGCAGCTGGTCGGTATTGTTCAGGTACTCCTCCTTGGGCAGGTACTGCGCGTAGCCCAGGGCAGCAATGCCGCGTGGAATGATGCTCACCTTTACCAGTGCCTCGGCATGCTCCAGAAACCAACCGGCTACGGCGTGGCCGGCTTCGTGGTAGGCTATTACCTTCTTCTCGCGCGGCGAGATAATCTTGTTCTTCTTTTCCAGTCCGCCAATGATTCGGTCGATGGCATCCTGAAAGTCTTGCATATCCACGGCCTCCTTGTTTTTGCGGGCAGCAATCAGGGCGGCCTCGTTGCACACATTCATGATATCTGCCCCCACAAAGCCGGGCGTTTGCTGCGCCAGTCGCTCTACCTGTATGCCGGTACCTTTCACAATTTTTTTCAGGTGGACCTTGAATATGGCCTCACGCTCTTTCAGATCGGGCCGGTCTACGCCGATTACGCGGTCAAAGCGGCCTGGGCGCAGCAGGGCGGTGTCCAGCACATCGGGCCGGTTGGTGGCTGCCATCAGGATGACGCCTTGGTCGGTATTGAAGCCGTCCATCTCCACCAGGATCTGGTTCAGAGTATTCTCGCGCTCGTCATTGCCGCCCGTAATGTTGGCCCTGCCACGGCTACGCCCTACGGCATCTATTTCGTCTATAAAGATGATACAGGGGGCTTTTTCCTTGGCTTGCTTGAAGAGGTCGCGCACACGGGCTGCCCCTACGCCTACAAACATTTCTACAAAATCAGATCCACTCAGGCTGAAGAAGGGCACCCCCGCCTCGCCTGCTACAGCCTTGGCCAGCAGCGTCTTGCCCGTACCGGGAGGGCCCACCAGGAGTACGCCCTTGGGGATGTGGCCGCCCAGTTTGGTAAACTTGCTGGGGTTGCGCAGAAACTCTACCACCTCCTCCACCTCGGTTTTGGCTTCTTCCAGGCCAGCTACGTCGCTGAAGGTAACCTTTACCCGGTTTTCCTTGTCGAAGAGCGAGGCCTTGCTCTTGCCGATATTGAAGATCTGCGAGCCGCCCATGCCCCCCCCTACGCGCCGCATCAGGAACATCCAGATGGCGATGATGATAAAGATGGGGATGAGGATTTGCAGAAAGGGGGTAATGTAGTCCTTCTCCTCTATGTTCCGGAAGGGTACATTCTTGTCTCGCAGTTTGGCAAAAAAGCCATCATCGTTCCGGCTTAGCTGATAGGTGTACTGTGGGCCACCATCCGAGCCGGAAAATAGGCCGGGCTTTTGGTCGGTGCCTTTACCACTGGCCTGCTCTTTACGGGCTTCTTCGGTCAGGAAGACCTCTACCCGCTCGTTGTTCACAATCCGGATGTGGTCTACTTTTTCTGCATTTACCAGGCTCCAGAACTTCTGGTCGTCTATCTGCTGGCCGGCCTGGCGGTCGGGTAGCACAAAGAAGACGACAAGGATGAGCATGAAGATGATGCCGTATATCCAGTAAAGGTTATTGCTGCCGCCCCGCTTGCGGGGGTTTTGGTCCTGGGCCATGTGTGTTGTGTACTAATGGTAAAGCGAATGGGGCCGCAAAAAGCATGCCTTGTACACAGGCACCAGCTTTGGCAGCCGGGTACCTGCAAATTTGGCAGTAAGCTACGAGAAAAAGCGCAATTATACGGGCCTGCCGGCAAAGTTTTGGCTAGGCCATGGCCTGCAGCTGGCGCTGGATGACGGCCAAGCCCTGGGCCAGCGTATGGGGTCTGTAGTCCAGCTCCGTCTGTGCTTTCAGGATGATCATGCCTGTCTGGGGGGGGCGCCTGGCGGGTTGGTTCAGGGTGGTGCTATCGGTGGGTACCATCAGGGTGGTATCCAGGCCGAAGAATTGTGCCGTTTGCTGGGCTATCTCCCACACATTCAGGATATCGGGACCTGCCAGGTGGTAGATGCCGGTTTTCTCGCGCATCAGCACGGCTATCACGCCGTCTGCCAGGTCCTCGGCCAGGGTAGGGCTGCGCACCTGGTCGTTTATCACCCGGATCTGCTGGCCGGCCTCCAGGCTTTTCTTCACCCACAGGATGATGTTGCTCCGGCTTAGGTCTGGCAGCACGCCATACACCAGGGCAGTGCGCAGGATGGCCGCACGTACGCCCACCTCTTGTATGCGCTCCTCGGCCAGCCACTTGCTGTGGCCATAGGTGCTCAGGGGGTTGGCTGTGGCGCGCTCGTCATAGGGGCTTTCCTCCCCGTCAAATATGAAGTCGGTACTGATGTGGATCAGGCGGGCATCCAGCTCCAGGCACAGCTGGGCCAGCTCCTCCACCGCCTGGGCATTCACGCGGTGGCACAGCTGCTGCTCCTTTTCGCAGGCATCCACGTTGGTTATGGCAGCGCAGTTGATCAGCTCTGTGGGCCCAAAGTCGCGCACCACCTGGCTCATCTGCACCGCATTGTTCAGGTCCATCTGTGCATAGGCGTAGTCCCCTTGCAGCTTATGGCTTTCATCCTCCCCTGTGGCCAGCAAGCTTAGGCCCGTTCTGCCCTGCAGCTTGGCCACCAGCTTCTGGCCTAGTAGCCCATTTGCGCCCGTTATCAGTACTCGTCTTTCCATCCTGCAAACATACAAAAAGCCCCCCCCCTGCTTACAAATGGCTAACCTGCTACAGGCAGGTGCCTTGGGCAGGGCATAAAAAAAGCGGGCTCGAATGCGGCCCGCTTTTTTTAAGATTATCCGGATAGACCTAGAAGAAGAAGCTCAGCTTCAGGTTGCCATTGGCAGTGCCAAAGCTGGTGTAGCCTGTGTTGGTGTCTACACCGAAGGTGGTAGATCCGCCTGTGTCTACAGTAGTAGAAGTGCCACCAGCCGGAGTGGTAGTGATCTCGCCGTCACCTGTGCTAGAAAGGAACAGACCCCAGCCCAGTTCGCCACCGATGGCTACCTTGGGCGCGAAGAAGTATTCCACACCTACAAAGGCATTTGCACCAACAGTGAGGGTAGTGCCCTCTTTGGTCTCTACCTCGTTCACGCCTGCCACCGTTGTGCTGGCAGTTTGATTGATCGTTTTACTGCCCTGTATGCCCAGCACCACTTCGCCACCGTAGTAGCCTTGGAAACGGCCATAGTTGCCACGACGAAACTCCACGCCACCGCTCAGGAAAACATTATAGCCAGACTCTTCATCTTTCTCCTCAACGTTGTTATTTACCGCGTTGGTTACGTAGTTGCTCTCGGTATTGCTGCCGAATCCGATACGCAGTCCACCACGGATGGCCATGGTCTCGCTCATGAAATAGCGACCTTGTACCATTTGCCAGCCGTTCAGGAAGTCAAAGCGGGCATTGCTAGAAGAGGAACCAGCAGTAGAGCCTACAAACTTGCCAACGTAGTCCAAGAAGGGGTTAGCACTAACACTCAGGCTAAAGTCTCCGGCCTCGGGCAGGATGTTGATGCCCCGCTTAGAGGTCATGTCTTGTGCACTGGCAGCACCTGCAAAAACGAGGGCTACCATCATCAGGGTAAATTTTTTCATGGTTTTGGTATTTGATGAACAAATTAGGTTTGATGGCCAAAAGTTAGAATTTTTTGTGAAGGTCAATCTTTTTGTGAAGTATTTTTTGGCCTCTTGTCCTTTACCCTCCATCAGGTTGGTTTAAAGATATGCAGCGTTTCCGGTCATTTATCCCCAAATTTGCCGCTACCGGGGCGTCAGGCAGGTCCGGGCAGAATGAAACAGGAGCGTTTTTGGGATTCGAGAAAAACTGTATGCAGAGCACCACACCCCGCGTAGCCGATTTTTTTTCGCTGGTTAAAATCAGTCATACCATTTTTGCCCTACCCTTTGCCATTCTGGGCTTTGCCCTGGGCTGGATGCATGCGGAGGCACATGAGTGGTGGGATTTTCCGCTCATCCTGCTGTGCATGGTTACGGCCCGGAATGCCGCCATGGGCTTTAACCGCTGGGCCGACCGCCGGTACGACCGGCAGAATGCCCGCACTGCCCAGCGCGAGATCCCCGCAGGCAAGATTTCGGGACGGGCTGCCCTGGCCTTTGTGGGGGCAAATTGCGTCGTCTTTATTATGGCCACTTACCCCCTGAATGCCAGCAGGCTGTGCTTTTACCTGAGCCCGGTGGCGCTGCTGGTCATCCTGGGGTACAGCTACACCAAGCGTTTTACCTCCCTTTGCCATTTTGTGCTGGGGCTGGGTCTGGGTCTGGCACCGGTGGGGGCCTACCTGGCTGTTACCGGCAGTTTTTCTGCTCCCATTATTTGCCTGGGGCTGGCGGTGCTGTGCTGGACAGCGGGTTTCGACACCATCTATGCCCTGCAGGACGACCAGTTTGACCGCCAGCAGGGGCTACACAGCCTGCCCGTGGCGCTGGGCCGGCGTGGTGCCCTGGTGCTGTCTGTACTGCTGCATGTGCTGTGCGCAGGGCTTATTGCCCTGGTGGGCTACCAGCTGGCTATGGGGGGGCTCTACTGGCTGGGTGCGGCCCTGTTTGGTGGCATCCTGGTGTATCAGCACCTGCTGGTAAAGCCCCACGACCTGAGCCGCGTGAACCTTGCCTTCTTCACCACCAATGGCATAGGCTCCATTGTGTTTTGCACCCTGGCCATTGCAGACCTTTTGGCATGATATTCGCTTGCAGAGGTTCCAATAGTTAGTACTAAAGTTCCTTATCTCCCATGCACGCCCTTTTTTTCCGTCCGTTCCTGGCCGTTGGCCTGTGTATCCTGGGTCTGTTGCCCACTCAGCCTGCGGTTGCCCAAACGGTGGTGCAGTTCTACACCGATCCGCCAGCAGAAAGCGCCCTGGCCGACTGGGTGCCGACAAAAAAAGACCAGGCCGAAAGCTGGCTGACAGAGCGCAATACCCTGGGGGGCTACCTGCGCGCCGAAGCACCCGATGGCGAGGCCACGCTGGAGGTGGCCAAGTTTCTGAAAAAGAACAATAATGCGGTCTTTGTCGTCAGCATCCTCCGCTGCCAGCCCGGGTGCGAGCAGACGCTGGAGTTTTGGCAGGGCTACAACAACGGGAAGCAGTGGCGGCGAATGGATGAGTACCTGATAGACCTGCTGGGCCCCGAGCAGCTGCAGGACCTGCTGCGTGCCGCGGGCTACTCCGTTTCGCTGGCCGAGCTGGCCGAGCACCCGGTCATCTACCAGTTGCCCAAGGGGGGCACCAGCCTGGGTGTACGCATAGTGGGATTTAATGAAGAGGAACCGATAGCATACCTCGACTTTGTGCGAGACAAGTTTCAGCTACGGGCAGAATAAGCGAAGTCTGCAAAAAACGCCCCGCCAAATGATGCAAATCCTGGCTGCACAAAAACCCACTGTGTGCCCTTAAGCCTGCTCAAACAGGCTGTCTACAAAGGCAGCGGGCTCAAAGCGTTGCAGGTCTTCCATCCCTTCGCCTACGCCTATGTAGCGTACCGGTATCTGAAACTGATCGCTGATGCCAATCACTACCCCGCCCTTGGCCGTTCCGTCCAGCTTGGTGATAGCCAGTGCACTCACCTCGGTGGCCTCGGTAAACTCGCGTGCCTGTGCCAGGGCATTCTGGCCGGTGCTGCCATCTAGCACCAGTAGCACCTCGTGCGGGGCACCCGGCACGTGCCGGGCGATGGTACGCTTTATCTTGCCCAGCTCATCCATCAGGTGTTTCTTGTTGTGCAGGCGCCCGGCTGTGTCTATTATTAGCACATCCACCCCTGCCTGCACGGCGGCCTGTGTGGCTTCGTAGGCTACGCTGGCAGGGTCGGCCCCCATGCCCTTGTCTACCACGGGCACGCCCACCCGCTCGCCCCATATCTTCAGCTGGTCTACGGCTGCAGCCCGGAAGGTGTCTGCCGCGCCCAGCATCACACGGTTTCCGGCAGCCTTGAACTGGTAGGCCAGTTTGCCAATGGTGGTTGTCTTGCCCACCCCGTTCACTCCCACTACCATCAGCACATAGGGGCGCTTGTCTGGCTCGATGGGGTCAAAGGTCTTGTCATTCCGCACCAGCAGGCCGGCTATCTCTTCGCGCAGCAGGGCATCTATCTCGGCCGTGGTGGCCCGCTCCTTTGCGGCTCGTTTCTGTATGCGTTCAATAATCTTCAGCGTGGTATCCAGCCCCACATCACTCAGCATCAGGATCTCTTCCAGCTCATCCAGCGCGGCGGCATCTATCGGGCTTTTCCGGCCCAGCAGCCCGGCCAGCCGGCCCAGCAGCCCACGGCGTGTGGGGCTAAGGCCCGCGTGCAGCGATTCGTTCTTTTTCCCCCGCTTAAATACATCAAATAGGCCCATTGGGCAAAGATAGCGACAAAACACAGATCCTTGAGGAGCGGGCGTTGCATAAAGCACGTGCTACAGGCAGCCGGACCGCGCTGGGCCGTACGTTATCCCTGGCTTCACACGCCCTTCACACAAGCGGCCTGAATAGACCGTTCAAACCCGAATAGGCGCAAATGGAACTAAAATTTGGCGGACAGACAACATTTTTACTTCTTTGGTGGTTAGCTTGCTGTATGCAGAAGTCGTGTAGCAAAATGAGAGATACCCTGGCAAGTTCCTGGTTCTACCGCCTGGCCTTTGTGGGCGTGGTCCTTTTGTTGATTCTGCCCGTATGGCTGAGCGCACAGTCTGTAGAGCGTAGTTTTGTGCCCAAGTGGACAGATGCCCGCTACGTACACCCCTTTATGGAGCCAACCTACACGGTGCCAGCCCCGGCTTTTGAGGGCTGTGTGTACGATGAACGCATATATAATCTACCCTACCAAGCCCTACAGGTTCTGCATCCAGGCACAGCACACGCCACCTATGGGCTGCTGACTACCAGCCAGATGGAAGAAACCGAGAGCCTGGAATTTTTTGATGCCCTGGCGCAGGTGGCAGATGTGGATGCCCTCTTCCGGGGTAGCGAGTGGTACCCGGCTAGTCCGATGCAGCACATACCACTACAGCAGGGGGGTCAGGCCCTTTCGGTGCTGCACCTTTATCCCATCCAGCTGCACCGCTCGGGCACCCGGATCCGCACCTGGCGAGCCCTGCATTACAGCGAGCTGGCCCCTGCCGCTGCTGTGGCCACCACGCAGCAGGCACTGGGCAAAACGCAAAACACCCCCACCAGCAAGCTGGCTACCGGGGTGTGGCACCAGCTAGCTATTAGCGAAACAGGCATCTACAAGATAGACAAGGCCTTCCTGGAGGGGATGGGCATCTCCACGGCTGGGCTAGATCCCCGCAACCTGCAGCTGTATGGCAAAGGCGGCGGCATGCTACCCCAGCAGAACAGCGCCTTCCGGCACGACGACCTGCCCGAGGTGGCCATCCAGGTGGTGGGTGAGGCCGACGGGGTGTGGAACGATGGAGACTACCTGCTCTTCTACGGCCTGGGGCCCCATGTGCTGGTGTACGACTCGCTGGACAAGCGTATGCGACAGCAGAACCACCTGTACACAGACCGGACCCACTACTACCTGACCGTGGGGCAAAGCGCGGGCAAGCGGATAAGCCTGCAGCCTGCTGCCACTACGGCAGACAGTGTGGTGAGCCGGCTGCGACACCTGGCCTACTGGAACCTGGATCAGCACAACCTGAACGAGAGTGGCCGACTGTGGTTTGGCCAAGAGTTCCGGGGCAGCAGCCTTAGCTTTACCTTTAGCCTGGCTACCCCCGGTGCCGTGCCCAATGGCCAGCACCGGCTGTACGCCCGCGTGGCTGGCCGGAGTGACAATGCCACCACCTTCCAGCTGGGCGAAGGCAGCAGCAGCCTGGGCAGCATTGGCTGCCAGCCCGTAAACACGGGCTGTAGCTATTGCGACCGTGCCGATATCCGCGAGAACGTGTGGGCCCTGGGGGGCGACAGGCTGCAAGACGGTGCCCAGGTCTCTGTTAGCTATTCGGGCGGACAGAATACCCAGGGCTGGCTGGACTACCTGAATGTAGACTATGAGCGGAGCCTATCGCTGGATGTACCTTTCTTCCAGGGCTTTATTCCCATTGGCCGGGCGCGTACATTGGGCCTGGACTTTGCAGGCGGCACGGCCCAGCACCAGCTGTGGCTGGTGAATGACCCCACCACACCGGCAGCCCTGGACTACCAGCTGAGCGGCAGCACCCTCAGCACTCGTCTAACCGCTAGCCAGAGCCCCTGGCTGGTAGCCTTTACCCCTGCTGCCCACCAGCTGCCGCAGTATGTGGGCACGGTGGCAAACCAGAACCTGCACGGCCTGCCCCAGGCCGAGTACCTGATTATATCCGACCCCGACTTTGTACCCGCTGCCCAGCGCCTGGGCCAGTGGCACCAGCAGCACGATGGCCTGAGGTTCCATGTGGTTAGCCCGGGGCAGATTTACCAGGAATTCAGCAGCGGAATGCCCGACATTACCGCCCTGCGAGACTTTATCCGCATGTTCTGGCTACGGGCAGGCAGCAATGCCGCCGAGCGCCCCAGGTATGTACTACTCTTTGGCGATGCCAGCTACGACTACAAGGGCTACGAAACACAGCCCAGCCGCGTGCCCGCCTACCAGGCCCGCGAGAGTAATTTTCCCCCCAGTGCCTTTGTGTCCGACGACTTTTATGCCTTTATGGATGCAAACGAAGGCCTTTGGGGCGAAGGCAATGCGGAGGACTGGCAGGACCGGGTGCGCCAGACCCATACCATGGACCTAGCCGTGGGCCGCCTACCTGTAAACAGTGTGGCCGAAGCCGAGGCAATGGTAGACAAAATCATCGGGTATGGTACCCGGGGCCGGCAAGACGACCCCTGGAAAAACCGGATCCTCTTTGTTGGTGATGTGTATCGAGACGAATGTAACCACCACACCGAGGCCGATAACCTGGCCAAAAACACCGTGGCTACCGAGGCCCCCTGCATGGTTGCCCAAAAGGTGTATCTGGATGCCTACCCCAGTGTGAATGGGGCCGATGGTGTGCAATATCCCATTGCACAGCAGCAGATGATAGACCGCATAAACCGAGGTGCCCTGGTGGTGAACTATACGGGCCACGGGGGCGAGGATGGATTGTCGAACTCGCGCATCCTGGAGCTGAACGACATCAGCAACCTGCAAAATGAGGGACGAGAAGCCATCTGGATAACTGCCACCTGCGACTTTGGCCGCTGCGATGTGCCCAGCTTCCCCTCTGGAGCCGAGCGCTTGCTGCTGAAAAGCAAGGGCGGAGCAATTGCCCTGATTACCTCTACCCGCGAGGTGTTTAGCGCGGGCAACTTTGTGTTTAACCAGAATACATACCAGCACTTCTTTGACCGAACAGCGGATGGCAGCCGGTACCTGACACTGGGCGAGGTGATGCAGCAGGCCAAAAACGCCTCCTGGAGCTCCTACGAGATCAATACCCGCAACTTCATGCTGATGGGCGATCCCGCCATGCGCATTGGCCTGCCTGAGTATGAGGCTGTGATTACCGAGATAAATGGGCAAGCCCTGGTACCCGGCCAGATAGACACCCTGAAGGCCTTGGGCCGTGTATCCCTGCGCGGAGAGCTACGCCAGCCAGGCGGAGGTCGTCTGTCAAACTTTGAGGGCACGGTGTACGCCAGCATCTACGATAAGGCACAGCGCTCCACTACCAGCCGGTGCCAGTTCCAGTTCGACGAGCAGCGAAACATTCTCTTCAACGGACGGGCCACCGTAAGCCAGGGTGCATTCACACTGGAATTTGTAGTGCCCCTGGACATAGACTACACCCCGGGGCTGGGACAGATCAGCCTCTTTGCCACTTCGGCAGACCAAGAAGCGGCAGGCTGCACGCGCCAGATTGCCGTGTGCTGCACAGATCCAAACCCGGTACAATCACTCGGCCCCCCCACCATCAACCTATACCTGAATAGCCCCAACTGGCGCAGCGGAAACCTGACCGACCCGAACCCCGACCTGATGGCGGAGGTGTACTCGGATGTGGGTATCAACACCAGCGGCCTGGGCATAGGCCGGGAGCTAACAGCCGTGCTGGATGGCAATACCATCGAGCCTATCCTCCTGAATGACTATTACACAACTGTCGAAGACAGCTATCAGCGCGGCAGCATCTTGTATGCCTTTGAAAACCTGCCCGAGGGGCCCCATAGCCTGAAGGTGCGTGTGTGGGACGTGGCCAACCGATCGGCCACAGCCGAAACGCAGTTTGTAGTGGCTAGCCGGGTTTCCACCGCCGTAGACCATGTGCTGAACTACCCGAACCCCTTTACCGAGAGCACCCGCTTCCAGCTAAACCACAACCAGGTGGGAACCCCCCTGCGCATACAGGTACGCATCTACGACCAAGCGGGGAACCTGGCCACCCAGCTGGATAGCCGCCTTACACCCAGCTCCTACGTGCTGGACCACCTGAGCTGGGAAGGCCAGCGGGCGGATGGCAGCCCACTGCAGAAGGGCATCTACCTGTATGAAATACGCGTAACAAATGAAGAAAGCGGAGAAGTAGTACGCAAGTACAGTCGCCTGGTGCTCATGAAATAAAACACGTATATTAGCGCACCGAATACCAGAACGGCCTATCAGAAGCAGCTTTACCTGATTTTTATTTTCTCTTTATGCTTTCACCACGCTTTTCCATTCAGGCGGCTGTTCTGTCTATGTTTTTGATGACGGGCACCGTATTTGCGCAGCCCAATGCGGCTGGCCAGCAAAAGGCCATTACCACAGCTGTACCCTTTCTGCTCATTACCCCCGATAGCCGCAGTGGAGCCCTGGGCGATGCCGGTGTGGCCATAGCCCAGGGGGCCAATGCCCAGTACTGGAATCCGGCACGCCTCACCTTCTCAGACGAGCGCTATGGCTTTGCTGTAAACTACACCCCCTGGCTACAGCAGATTATACCGGATATCAACCACGCCTTTCTCCCTTTCTATTACAACTTTGGCCAAAAAGGAGGCGTAGTGGGTGCCAGCCTTACCTATTTCTCGCTGGGTAACATCAACTTTACCGACGAGAACGGACTGGAGACCGGCAGCTTCAATGCAAATGAACTGGCCTTCTCGGCCAGCTATGCCATTCGCATTACCGAATCCCTTTCCACAGGCATAGGCCTGCGCTATATAAACAGCAACCTGGCCGGTAGCCAGAACCTGGGCGGCGGCATCAGCACAAACCCCGCCAGCAGTGTAGCCGGCGATATCTATCTGGCTAGCGAAAAGCCCTTTAAATTCAAGGCTAACCGAAACGCACCCGAAATACCCATGTTATTCGCCTGGGGGGTGAACATCAGCAACATTGGCGGCAAAATGCGGTATACAGACGTGGGCCGTCGGGATTTTCTGCCTACCAACCTGAAGGTGGGGTATGCCCTTACGGCTGAGATCGACAACTTCAACAAGCTTACCTTCACCAACGACTTCAATAAACTACTGGTACCCAGCAAGGTGCCTGCGGAAGGAGAGTCTGAGCAAAGCGTGATAGAGGGCATATTTAGCAGCTTTGGTGATGCCGATGGCGGCTTCAGCGAAGAGCTAACGGAGATAAACGTGAGCCTGGGCCTGGAGTACTGGTACAATGACCTGTTTGCGGTGCGTGCCGGCTACTTCTACGAAGATCCCGGAAAAGGCAACCGAAAGTACATTACCCTGGGTGCAGGTGTGCACTTCAAGGTCATCACCCTGGATTTTGCCTATCTGGCCCCCCTGCAGCAGAACCACCCGCTGCAGAACACCCTGCGCTTCTCGCTGGGCTTCGACTTCAAATAGTCAGTACAAGTAGCAGGCGGACGCGAGAAGAAGCTGTGGGCCAAGTGCCGAGGTGTTCCCCTCCTGTACTACTCTCATACGCCCCCGCTGCGTGGGACGAAAACCGAAAGTATCCTGATAGGTTGCTTTCGGTTTTCTGTTTTAGGGTTTTTGCCCCCACTCCCCCGCCTAGGGCACTCGGAACACTGTGCCCGGAAACACCCCCGTGGGCAGGGTGCTCAGCAGCCGGTAGCTTCGGTCTAGCACATAGCACTGCCCGTCCTGTGCGCCAAAGCCGGCATTGGTCAGGTAGATGCGGTCTGTAGCTGGCTCGTAGTGCAGGGCATACAGCAGGTCACTATCCCGTGCACCCAGGTTTGCCCGGTCTATCACGCGGTAGCGCAGGCTGTGGTCGGCCAGCGAAATGGCCGAGATGTCCTGGTCGCTGTTCAGCAGGATGGCATCCGGCGTTACGGCCATGTCGTACAGGTAGCCCTGCACATACACCGTGTCGGTAAACTGGCCGGTGGCAGGCTGGTACCACACCACCGCACTATTGGTATTCAGGTAGTTGCCCCGGCAGCAGATGGCTAGCTGCCCATCTGGCAGGGCGCGGATAGGGCCCGGATTCTCAATGGGCAGGCTACGGTATGTAATCTGTTCGGTAGTTGGGTCCAGGATCGCCAGTTTCTGGTTTATGCGCCCCCCGGGGTAGTTTCCACTGCCCAGGTACACCTGGCCCAGGTGCAGGACCATGTCTTCGGTATGGTCCTCTACCGGCAGGCTGCCCAGCAGCTTCAGTGTGCGGGGGTCTATGCGGTACAGCTGCTGGCCATACAGGTTATTTACGTAGGCCAGGTCTGGCCGCACCCGCACCATATTCCGGGGCGAGCTGGCCTCTGGCAGCGCCAGTGTGGCCAGCAGCCGCAGCGTGGGCAGCTGCACCTTGTACAGCAGGCGGCTGGTGTTCATCACGATAAAGAGGGTATCGGCATCTACCAGTACACTGTTTGCCACATCCCCCAGGCGCTGGCCATTTACTCGGCTGAAAACATCGGCTGTGCGGTTTCCCGCTGCGTCGTAGTAGTCCAGGGTGGCGTTGGCTTGGTTCCACTGGCCCTCACTTAGCACAAACAGACCCCGGTATTCTGCTTGCAGCGCACCCTCCGGGCTCAGGTCGGGCTCGGGTACGCAGCCAGCCAGCAGCACATAGAGGGCCAGGAACCAGGCTCCGTGCCTCATGACCTCTTTTTATGCGCTAGTACATAAAAGCCCACCAGCAGTATAAGCGACGAAGCTCCGGTCTCCAGGGCGGCTTCGGAAGCCGGGGCGTTCAGCAAACGCCAGCGGACAAACCACATTATTGGCCCATAAGCCACCGCGACCCAGAAATAGGGGGTACGCGTATAGGAGCGTAGATTGGGGCTCAAGCGCATGGCCTGATGGGGGGCTAAATGTGGATGGCCCGATTGCCTGTGGCGGCCAGGGCTGCCTCCTTCAGTGCCTCGGTAAAGGTGGGGTGGGCGTGGCTGAAGATGCCTGCATCCTCGGCACTGGCACGAAACTCCATCAGGGCCACCGCTTCGGCTATTATGTCGGCCGCGCGTGGGCCAATGATGTGCACACCCAGGATTTCGTCGGTATCCTTGTGGGCCAGCACTTTCACAAAACCGTCCAGATCCATACTGGCGCGTGCGCGGCCACTGGCCATGAAGGGGAACTTGCCGGTCTTGTAGGGCATGCCCTTGTCTTTCAGCTCCTGCTCGGTATAGCCCACCGACGCCACCTCCGGCCAGGTATATACCACGCCGGGTATGGTCAGGTAGTTGATTTCGGCATGGTGTCCGGCTATTTTTTCTACTACAACCACGCCCTCATCGCTGGCCTTGTGGGCCAGCATGGCCCCGCGGATGCAGTCGCCAATGGCGTAGATGTTGGGTACGGTGGTTTGCAGGTTGTCATTTACTGGTATCTGCCCGCGTTCATTCAGGGCAATGCCCACCTGCTCCAGGTCCAGGCCATCGGTATAGGGCTTTCGGCCCACGCTTAGCAGGCAGTAGTCGGCCTCAAAGCGTACTTCCTGGTTGTTTTTGTCCAGGGCAGTTACCGTTACCGTATCGCCCTGCACCGTGGCCGACTGCACCCGGTGGTTCAGGAAGAACTCGAAGCCCAGCTGTTTTTTCAGAATCTTCTGTATCTCCTTGCCCAGGTCTTTGTCCATGGTGGGGATCAGCCCATCGGCATACTCCACCACCTGCACCTGGGCCCCCAGGCGGCCATACACGCTGCCCAGCTCCAGGCCTATTACGCCGCCGCCTATCACCAACATTTTCTTGGGCACCTCTGTCAGCTCCAGGGCTTCGGTGCTGCTGATAATGCGCTTGCCGTCCATCTGTACCCCGAGCAGGGTGCCTGGCACCGAGCCAGTGGCCAGGATGATGTATTTGGCTTGCAGGGTTTCTTCTTTCTCTCCACGCACCAGCACAGTAGTGGCATCCTTCAGGCTGCCTGTACCGCGGTACACCTGCACCTTGTTCTTCTTCATCAGGAACTCCACCCCGGCCACGGTTTTGCTCACCACGTCGGCCTTTCGGGCTATCATTTGCTTCAGGTTTACCTTCAGGTCTTTCAGCTCTATGCCATGCTCGCCAAAGGTGTGGGCGGCGTTGTGGTAGTGTTCGCTGCTATCCAGCAGGGCTTTGCTGGGTATACAGCCTACATTCAGGCAGGTGCCACCCAGGCTGGCTTCCTTCTCTACCAGGGCAGTGGCAAAGCCTAGCTGCGCGGCACGTATGGCGGCTACATAGCCACCGGGGCCAGCTCCTATTACTACGATATCAAAAGCTTGGGACATGATTCAGGGGAATTCTATTGGCGGCAAAGGTAGGCAAAAGCCCCAAACCATTCCAGTAACCCCCCCTATACCGACTGCCCGTGCATGGGCTACGGCCTGGGCGGGGTAGCGGCATTGCGGGCCTGCACCTGGGTGGTGTAGCCCCAGTGGCCCACGGCATCGTACTGCGGGGGGTGCCGCCAGGTGCCCTGTGCATCCTTCCAGCCCCATAGGCCCAGCGAGTCTGCCGGCTGGTACGGGAAGCCAGCTGGGGCCTCCACCCGGGCCGGATAGCTGCCGGTATGCACTACCGGCTCGTTTCGCCAGTTGATATACTGGGCCTCGGGGCCCTGCCATACGCGCGCTACGCCCTGGTAGAAGGGCTCGGCCCGGGTGTAGCTGCGGGCTGGTATTATCCACTGGCCGTCCGCGTTCACATAGCCCCAGAAGAGGCCGCGCTTGGCTGGGGCCAGCAGGGTATCCATGGGGGTTATGGGGGCGCTGCTGGCCTGCTCATCGGGCTGCGCGTAGCCAGGCAGGCTGCGGCTCTCCTGCATCAGGTCGGCAAAGTAGCCCAGCCCCATGATGAGCAGAAAGAGCGCCAGGTAGATATACACCAGCCTGCGGCCGTATAGCTGGAAGCCGGTGGCCCGGATCCAGAAGCGCCGGATGGGCGGAATCATCAGGTTGGCGGCTAGCAGGTAGCACAGGGACAGTAGCAGCACGGCCGCCGTGGCCCGGATGCCCACGAACAGGTATACATAGAAGGCACTAAGTGGCAGGCAGGTGATGCCCATTACCCAGCTCATGCCTGCAAAGAGCCCCCCCTCGGTATTGATGTCGGCCGCGCCCCCGGGGGCGGCCTTGCGCCGCACCTGCGGACGTGGTTTTGCTGCCATGGCGCAAAGGTAGGCAGAAACCCGAAAGCCGGAGACCAGGGGGCTTTACTCGGCTTGCGCCTCCTGCTCGGCCAGCTGCCGCAGGCACTCCAGTTGATTGCGGAAGCGTTTCCGCACCCCACCCCGGAAAAGCAGACCCCACAGGCGCAGGCTTAGGGTCTTGAACCGAAGCTCGACCGTGGCGTATAGGGCGCAGCGGCCGGCAGCGGTGGCGCGAAACTGGTAGCTTAGCCGCATCTCAAACTGCGGACCGTCAAGCTCCACCACCAGCAGGCTGGGTTTCAGGTATTCTATAATCTTGCCCTCGTATACCAGCACGCGCTTTCCGGCGCGCATGTGCTGCCTAAATCGTAGCCCCACCGGATTTGCCGGATCGATCGACACCTTGTTCTGGTACTCCGTATGCTCCAGGTCTGGCATCCACTGGGCTAGCTTCTCCGCCTCTGCTGCCCAGCCGAAGGCCCGCGCTTGTGGGGCGGCTATGTGCACATCGAATGTAAGCTTCATACTTCCTGCCCTATTTTTCTCCGTTGGTTAAAGATACACCGTATGCCGCTGCCATGCGTACCTATTCGCCGTATTGTTTTTTCAGGATCAGCAGCAGCTCTTTATTCCCGACCTGGGTGGCACCCAGGCTCAGGGCCCGGGCTATGTGGTGGTCAAACACATCGTAGTGTGGGCGGCGGGGTTTATCCTGAAAAATGCTGCGGGGTAGGCCCAGCCGCTCGGCAAAGCGGTGCAGCTCTTCCAGGCTGTCTGCCGCCAGGTGTACAAAACGGCGCTCCTTGCCATGGAACCAGATAGGTTTGGGACGATCAATGTATACGGCCATAGCTGTGTACAGCAATACGAAAGTAGGCTTTTCGAGTTCCACATGTCGGCAGGCTAGGCGAGTTTGCTAAATTGCCGCCTGAAAACCCCATTGAACCCCAGATCTTAGCTATGGATCGTAATACCCTTGTGGGCATCGCCCTCATTGTAGGCCTCTTCCTCCTGTATGGAACGCTGACTGGCGATGATGACGCAAAAGAAAAGAAATCGCAATCCGAGAAAGCACGTACCGAAGCTCCGGCGGCTGCCCCGCAGCCTACAGCACCTGTACCCCAGGCTGCAGACAGTGCCGAGCTGAGCAAGCGCTATGGCCCCTATGCTGCCCTGCGCAGTGGCGGTGTGCAGAAGGTGGAGGTGAAGACCGAAGACCTGCACCTGCTGTTTACCAACAAGGGTGGGGTGCCCGAGGCCATCTACCTGAACAAGCATAAAACCTACGATGGGGCACCGCTACCCGTCCTGCCCACAGGGCCCAAAAACAGCTTTAGCTTTACGCTGCCCTACAACGGCAATGTGCTGTCTACCCAAGACCTGTTCTTCAGCTACCAGGGGCCAGACAGCCTGAGCCTGAAGGGAAGCGAGCAAAAGACCCTGCGCTTCCGCGCCCAGCTGGATAGTGCCAGCTACCTGGAGTATGTGTACAGCCTGAAGGGCCGGGGCTATGACCTGGACTGGGAGGTACGGCTGATAAACATGCGCAACTACGTGCAGGCAAACCGCCTGGAGCTGCTAAGCGGCCTGGAGATACCCAAAACCGAGAAGGATGCCGAAAAAATGCTGCCCAATGCAAATCTGGTGTATGCCCTGGCGCAGGACGAGGGTGTGGAGGTAAACCACCTGGACGTGAGTGCCGACGAGGAGGTAGAGGAGGAACTGAACTACAGCACCAAGTGGGTGAGCTTCAAGAGTCAGTTTTTTCAGCTGGCACTTATTGCCCAGGATAAGTTTGAGGGCGGCGGCATTCTGCGTACCAAGCCCCTGCCCCAGCGCCGCCACACCGAAGCCATCAAGTACATGCAGGCCAATGTAGCCCTGCCCTATAGTGGCATGCCCAAGGAGGTGCACCGACTAACCCTCTACGCTGGCCCAAATAACATAAACATCCTGGATGCCTATGGTGTAAGCCTGGACAAGACTGTACGCCTGGGCTGGGGGCCCCTGCGCTACGTTACGCTCTTCATCATCGGGGTGTTCCACACCCTGGAGGGGATGACTGCCAGCTATGGGCTCATCATCCTCATCCTGGCCATCTTCATCAAGCTGATCCTGCTGCCCCTCACCCTGAAAAGCCATAAGAGCATGGTGAAGATGCAGATCGTGAACCAGATGCCAGAGATGAAGGAGCTGGAGGCCCGATACAAAGACAATGCCACCGAGCTACAGCAGCGCAAGATGAGTTTCTACCGCCAGGTGGGGGTCAGCCCCTTCGGCGGCTGCCTGCCCATGCTACTCCAGTTCCCGGTGCTCATTGCCATGTTCAACTTCTTCCCCGAGTCCATAGAGCTGCGCCAGCAGGGCCTGTGGTGGGCCGAGGACCTGAGTACCTACGACAGCATCTGGGACTTTGGCTACGTTCCGATCCTCAACACAATATATGGCGACCACGTAAGCCTCTTCACCCTGCTGATGACCATCAGTACGCTGGTGTATACCTACATGCAGCAGCAGATGCAGGGCAATACGAGTATGGCCGGCGCGCCCAACATGAAGTGGATGGGCTACCTGATGCCTATCCTCTTCCTGGGTATCCTGAACAACTATGCAGCCGCACTCAGCTACTACTACCTTATCTTCAACCTGCTCACCATTGCACAAACGTATATCCTGAAGGCGGCAATCGATAAAAAGAAGCTGGAGGACCGCGTGCATGCCACCAAAGCCAAAGGCCCCAAGAAGGCCAAGGGCCGTGTGGCCCTGTGGATGGAGAAGCAACAAAAGAAGCAGGAAGCTCTGGCCCGTAGCCGCCGCCAGGCTGCACAGCCGCGCACCGGCAAACGGCGCAAGTAAGCCCCGGCCCCACGCATGAAGGTAGCCCTGACCATAGCAGGCAGCGACAGCGGAGGGGGGGCCGGCATACAGGCCGACCTGAAGACCTTTTCGGCCTATGGGGTATTTGGCACCTCGGCCCTTACAGCCATCACGGCCCAAAATACCCTGGGTGTACAGGCCGTGCAGCCGGTGGAGGCCCGGGTACTGACCCTACAGATACAGGCTGTGCTGGCCGACTTTCCCGTAGCGGCCATCAAGACCGGCATGCTGCTGGATGCCGAGCGCATAGCCGCAGTGGCGGCGGCCCTGCCTGCCGGCATCCCCCTGGTGATAGACCCGGTAATGATTGCCACCAGTGGAGATAGCCTGCTAGACCCCGCCGCCCTGGCTGCCCTGCGGGCGCTGCTACCCCGGGCTACCCTGATAACGCCCAACCTGCCCGAGGCAGCGGCCCTGCTGGGCCAGCCCGTGCAGAACCTGGAGGCTGCAGCCGCACAGCTGGCCAAGCTGTTCCGGTGTGCGGTGCTGCTAAAGGGCGGGCACGACCCACAGAGCCTACACACTGGCGAGGTGGTGGATGTGCTACAAACCCCCACCGAATGCCTGCGCCTGCGCTACCCCTACCTGGACATGGGCCGCCCGGCACACGGCACCGGATGCACCCTTAGCGCGGCCATAGCTGCCGGGCTGGCCCTGGGCCATGGCCTCTCGCTGGCGGTGCTGCAGGCCAGGGCCTACCTGCAGCAGGCACTGGAGAAGGCACCCAGGCAGCTGGGAAAGGGCGCCCAACCCCTCAACCATTCGGTATAAGTACGTATTTTCGCCCCCATGACCCGGATGTGCATCCTCCTGCTCCTGCTGCTTGCCCTGGGCGGGCTGTGCCCGGGCCTGGCGGGTGCCCAGCTGAAGGTAACCTACGGCAGCGAGGACTGCCGGATGCGCAACGAAGACCTGAGGCCGCTGATGCAGCCGTACAATCCCTTCGTATCCGCCTATAAGTGGCAGCCCAATGCCAAAATAGAGACGGTGCAGCTGGGGCCCGACCGCCTGCTCACCATCAGCCAGGAAGCCTGCCTGCGCCACCACATCCGGCTGGAGCTGGTGGTAACCAAGGATGCGGCACAGCCCTACGATGCCAACTTCTACCCCCGTGAGGTAATCATGCTGATGAACCGCGTGTTCTACCACGATGCCGACTACTACAGCTGGAAGCTAGCCTTTGAGGAGGAACTACTGAAGGCCTATGCGCGGGCAGGTATCAATCAAGACTTTAGCTTCAACGTGCATAACCTGAATTTTCAGGGCAAGTTTAACGGCGGCAGCTGGGGGGCCACCCTGGATCTGGAGCTCATCCGCTACCTACTGGCCGAAAAGGTGCGCCTGCCAGGCATAGAGGCTTATAAGGACGATGGCCTGAAGTAGTCCACTTAGGGTTTCTGCTTTACTGTAAGTAGGTGCTCGCTGGCTAGGCTTCACTGTTCTGTGCGGCCTCCAGGCCCAGCATGGCAGCCTTTCGCTCGCTGCCCCAGTGGTACTGACCAAAGTGCCCCGTGGCTTGTATAACCCGATGGCAGGGGATCAGGTAGGCTACCGGGTTGCTCCCTATGGCCGAGCCCACGGCCCGGGCAGCACCCGGCTGGCGGATGTGCCGGGCTACGGCCCGATAGCTGCTAAGCCCACCCGCCGGTATGCGGAGCAGCGCCTCCCAAACCTTCAGCTGGAATGGGGTTCCCTTCAGGTGCAGGTTCAGGGATTCCGTTCCGGCCTGGCCTGGCTGGAAGAATGCCAAGGCCCGCTGGTGATAGGGATCCTGCCCGGAAACCAGCCTGGCCTGCGGAAACTGCCGGACCAGGTCCTGAACTGCCGGCTCGCCATGGCCAAAAGACATGTGGCATATCCCCTTGGGCGTAGCGGCAATAAGCAGCTCCCCAAACGGACTAGCATAAAAACCGTAGGTAATGGTAAGGCTCCGGCCCCCCTGCTTATACTCGCCGGGGGTCATGCCCTCCAGGGTAATGAAGTGATCGTGCAGTCGCCCTGTTCCGGATAATCCCAACTGGAACGTGGTTTCGGGCATGCTAAGCAGGTCTTCGCGCAGCAGCTTCTTGGCATGCGCCGTCGTAATAAACTGCAAAAATTTCTTGGGGCTTACTCCGGCCCATTCGGTAAACATCCGCTGGAAGTGGTACGGACTCATGTGCACCCGCTCGGCCACCTGCTCCAGTGTAGGCTGTGCCTGGTAGTGCTGCTGGATGTAGCCAATAGCATCCGCTATCCGGTCAAAATCCAGTGCCGTCTGTGGCACGAGCTGCCTATCCTCCTTTGATTTCATGTCCCAAAATTCGCATCGGCCCCTGGTTCGCCCTACCCGATACTTGCTATTCTGCCCGGCCCCGCGTGTTTGTCCATCTTCTACGCGCGCCCCCTGCTCCCAAAACCCACAATGGGCCCAAAGAAGACGGGGTTTCAGCCACCCCAAAGCGCCTTAATGGGCGTACCCCCGAAGTTCAGAAAATCGAACCGGGTGAACGAATTTAAAATAAAAATGGCGCCACCTGAAGATGACGCCCCGCTAGTAGTACACCCGGCTGGAATCGAACCAGCATCTCAGGCTCCGGAGGCCTGCATTGTATCCATTCAACTACGGGTGCAGCGGCGCAAAGGTACAAAAAGCCACCAAACGAAACATACCCCCACGCATGCAAAACAAACCTGTGCACAAAATACAGCTCGGCCTGGCACAGCAGTTGCTAGCTTTGTGTAGGTATGAAGCGGGTTATTCTCTTTTTTCTACTGGGTGTGGTGGCCAGCCCCGAGGGGTGGGCGCAATCACGCGTAAACAACAACATCCTCAAGTTTGACGGCCTGCAGCTGGCGCATGGCGAGTTTGGCCTGCACTACGAGCGCCGGATTGTAGACCAGCTGGGGGTGGAGCTGGGGGCTGGTGTGCTGCTACAAGACTACTACTGGCACCTGCTTCGCAGTGTTACCGACCGCGAGTTTATGAACCCCGAGTACTACGACGAGGTGCGAAATGGCTTTGCACTCCGCGCCTCGGTACGCCTATACCCCAGCGAACTGCCCACAGACCTGAACCGGCTGTTTTTTGGCATCGGTTTTCAGCACAAGCAGTATGGGTGGACAGCCACCTACAAGGACTACCAGGCAGTGGAGGGCGCTGTGCTACAGACAGATACCTTTGAAGAAAGCCGGCGGCTGACAGATATTCAGATACTCTTTGGCAACCAGCATTTTCTGAATAGCAATATGCTGCTGGAGTACTATGCCGGTGCCGTGCTGCGCTTTCAGGAGCTGAAGGGCACGTACTTCAACGACTTTGACAAGCGGGTGGGCATCAGCCGCGACCATACCGAAAGCAGCACCCTGCCCGGGGTGGTGCTGGGGCTGCGCCTGGCGTATGGCTTCTAGGGTCATTGTGGCCCGGGGCGCCTATTCGGGCAGCAGAAAGCGCTCCAGGTTGTCCTTCACCAGCTGATACACGTGCCAGGGCTTCATCTTGCGCCAGCGCACATCTGCCAGGCTGGGGCTGTAGTAAAAGTAGCGGCCAATCTCATAGGCCTCCAGCTCTTCCAGCACGTGCGGGCGGGCACGCAGCAGGCACATCCAGCCATCCTCCATGGCCTCGGTAGCCAGCTCGTAGTAGTCGCTTTCGCCCGGGTAGACGTTAAAGACATTTTCGCAAATAAAAATGAAGCGCGAGATGCCCGCTACCGCCAGCGGATGCAGGCAGTTTTCCCACAGCAGGCGGAAGTCATTCTCGTGCAGGTCGTTCCACTCGCCCAGTAGCTCGAGTATGGCAAAGCCTTCGCCATCGGGCGCAGCGGGGGGTATGTTGTCTGGCTCGGTATGGGGATCGGCTGGCGGCAGGTAGCTACCCGGGTAGCTGGCGTACAGGATCTTTACCAGCAGGCTCTCGCTCTCTATCTGGTCCCACAGCGGGTGTGCCCGAAAGGTGTAGATGGCCCGATCGTAGTCAAAAAGACTGTGCTCCACCCCGTGGAAGGGCGAGTGCTCGTCCATATCGTGGTTGTATAGATACAGCCAGCCGTCGAAGGGTTCAATATGCTCAAACATGCGGATACAACTAGCTGTTGGCGGGCAGGGGCATGTTTTGCCTCAGCCAGCCGTACAAAATCCAGCATGCTGCTGTGCTGGCCCGCTGCATATTGCGCAGTCGGTCTTTCTCCAGCCTCAGCAGGTGGGTGGTGGTACCCAGGGGCGTGTGCAGGCCCACCCACACGGTGCCCACCGGCTTATCCGGTGTGCCCCCATCGGGGCCGGCTATCCCGGTGGTGCTGATGGCCAGGGGCGTGTGGCACAGGCCCGCCACCCCGGCGGCCATGGCCGTCGCCACCTCGCTACTCACTGCCCCTGCGGTGGCCAGTAGCTCGGCAGGTACGCCTATCAGCTTGGTCTTCAGCTCATTGCTATACGTAAGCACCCCCCCCTGATACCAGGCACTGCTGCCGGGGGTTTCGGCCAGTGTGCGTGCCAGTGTGCCCGCTGTGCAGCTCTCGGCTACCGATAGGGTAAGGCCGCGCACCTGTAGCGCACGGCCCACCGCCTCACTCAGGCTGGTGTTGCCACGGGCAAAGCACCAGGGCTGCACCCGGGCATCTATGGCCTGCACGGTATCGGCAAATACCGCATCCAGGCTTCCGGGCTCCTCGGTGCGCATGCCCAGGCGTAGGTCCAGCATACCCAGGCCGGGGTTGTAGGCCAGGCTTAGGCCCGGGGCCAGCGCATCCTCCACCTCGGCCAGGCGGTTGGCCAGCTCGCTCTCGGCCACCACCAGCCGCCAGTTCTCGTAGCGCACTTCGGCCCTTGGTACGTGCTGCTGTAGCCAGGGCAGCAGTTCGGCTTCATACAGGGCCTTCATCTCGTGCGGCACGCCAGGCAGGGCAAACACGGCTTTCCCCCCTACCATCATCCGGATCCCCGGGGCCGCCCCCGCAGGATTGACAAGCCCCACCGAGCCCCGGGGGATGCTCAGCATCTGGTTATGGTTGGCCGTATAGGGGCGATTGCGCTCCGCCAGGAAGCTGCGAAAACGCGCCTCGCTGGGGGCATGCACCTCCAGCGGCTGGCCCACATAGTCGGCCAGTGCCTGGGCAGTATAGTCGTCGCGCGTGGGGCCCAGCCCACCGGTTAGGATCACCAGGTCATACTCGGCCAGTGCCCGGTCTAGTGCCCGGTGTATATCTGCGGGCACATCAGCCAGGGTGCTTATCCGCCCCAGCTGCAGGCCCGCTTCGGCCAGGCGTGCACCCAGCCAGCTGGCATTGGTATTTACCGTGCGGCCTATTAGCAGCTCATCGCCTATGGTCAGTAGCTCTACCTTTGTCATATGTGGTATTCAGAAACGAAAAGTACCGAGAACTACCGGAAAAAACGAGGCGTCTGGCGCTAAAAGATACCGCCGTAGAGGAGTGGCCTGCCGGGCTACAGGATTTTCCCCGGGGGGCTGTCTATTTACCTTTCTTCATCAAAAATACACGGCCGCCTGGTATATTGGGCACCATGTATCTGCGCTTACCCCTGGCATCCGGCATCCGGGCCTTTCTGCTGTGTGCTGCCCTGCTTGCAGCCTGTAGCAATGAGCTGGACCCCACGGCCAAGCCCAAGGACCTGTATGTGGTATATGGCATCCTGAACCCGCAAGCCAGCGAGCAGGTGATTCGGGTGTCGCGTGCCTTCTTGATAGACGGAGACTTGCAAGCCTATGCCGAGGCGAATGACCTGAGCCTGAAGCAGGCTACGGTGCTGCTTACCGACCCGGAGGGCAATCAGATCAGCTTTCGGGCAAAAGATACGCTGAAGGAGCCGGGGCTCTTTACCCAGGCTAGCACGGTGTATGTAAGCAGTGCACCCATCAGGAATGGCCTGCGCTACGACCTGACCATCACCCTGCCTGGCGAGCAACCCATCAGCCTACGCGCACGCACGGTGGTGCCGGCCCGGCCACGCATTACCAGCCCCGACAGCATCCGCACCGGGCCCGGCCAAACCGAGACGTACCCCCAGGTTGATTTCAACTCGGACGGTCTTTCTATCCGTTTTACGCCACTCACATTCTCGGCAAGAAATCAGCCCCCGGGTCGGTCTTTTGAATACCGTATCTACTTCAACTACCAGCTGGATGGTGTGCCACAGCCCGAACTGCGCCTGGGGCCTGCCGCGCCCCGCACCCTCACCGGCGATCCTTCCAGCGGCTTTTTTGTGATCGGGCAGTCTTTTCAGAGCTTCCTGCAGGCAAGCCTGGGCCGTGTGGCCGGGCTAAAGACGTATGATAATGGCACCCTGAACCAGAGCACGCGTATAGAGGTAACTGCGCTGGACGACGTGCTGCACGACTTTCTGCGCGTTAACAGCCCGGCTTTTACCGACATCAACTTTATTCGCCCCGACTATACCAACATCGAAGGCGGGCTGGGTGTCTTTGGCAGCATCAGCGTGAGCTATCCGCGCTATGTGCGCCTGCCTGCCTGTACCGAGTTTCTGGCGGGCCTGAACGGCACACCCAACCCCGGGGACTGCCCCAGGCAGTAGACCCCGCGCCGGCAGCAGCCGGGCCGTAAATAAGCTGCCAGCCAGACACTTAAAGCTGTCAAACCCGAGGCGTTGCCTGACAAGCACCTGCCATCCTGCCATAAAAGCTGCCAACCCGACTGCATGGCATACTCCTTGTAGCTAGCACGGCTGAAAGAGGAAAAACGACAACCTGAAAAGAACGGATACAATGGGAAAGATCATCGGTATAGACCTGGGCACCACCAACAGCTGTGTGGCTGTGATGGAAGGGAATGAGCCCGTGGTAATTGTGAATGCAGAAGGCAAGCGCACAACACCCAGCGTAGTAGCCTTTATGGAAGACGGCGAACGCAAGGTGGGCGAGCAGGCCAAGCGCCAGGCTATCGTAAATCCCGAGCGCACCATAGCCTCCATCAAGCGCTTTATGGGCAAAAGCTGGAGCGAGAGCAAGGCTGAGCTGAAAAACACCGCCTACAAGGTGGTGGAGGGCGATAATGACACCGTGCGCGTAGAGGTGGGGAACCGCAAGTACACGCCCCAGGAAATATCGGCCATGGTGCTGCAAAAAATGAAGAAGGCCGCAGAAGACTACCTGGGCCACGAGGTAAAGGAGGCGGTAATAACCGTGCCTGCCTACTTTAACGACGCGCAGCGCAAGGCCACCAAAGAGGCAGGCGAGATAGCCGGCCTGGAAGTAAAGCGGATCGTAAACGAGCCCACGGCAGCGGCCCTGGCCTATGGGCTGGATAAGCAACACCAGAACGTAAAAGTAGCCGTGTTCGACCTGGGTGGTGGTACCTTCGATATCTCCATCCTGGAGCTGGGAGACGGCGTGTTTGAAGTACTGAGCACCAATGGCGACACGCACCTGGGTGGCGATGACTTTGACGAGATCATTATCGACTGGCTGGCAGATGAGTTCAAAAAACAAGAGGGGGTAGACCTGCGCCAGGATCCACGCGCCCTGCAGCGCCTGAAGGAGGCCGCAGAGAATGCCAAGAAGGAACTCTCCAGCAGCAATAGTGTGGACATTAGCCTGCCCTACATCGTGCTAGATCCGGTAAACCCCAAGAACCTGGACACCACCCTGAGCCGTGCCAAGTTTGAGCAACTGGCCGACAAACTGTTTGCCCGCTGTATGGAGCCGTGCCGAAAGGCCCTGGAGGCTGCCAAGCTGAGTGCCAATGACATCAACGAGGTGATCCTGGTAGGGGGTTCCACGCGCATCCCCAGGGTGCAAGAGATGGTGGAGCAGTTCTTCGGCAAAAAGCCTAACCGCAGCGTAAACCCGGATGAAGTAGTGGCCCTGGGCGCTGCCGTACAGGGTGGGGTGCTGAGTGGAGATGTGCAGGGCGTACTGCTGCTGGATGTAACCCCGCTAAGCCTGGGGATAGAAACCATGGGCGGGGTAATGACCAAGCTGATAGAGGCCAACACCACCATCCCCACCAAAAAGAGCCAGGTGTTCAGCACCGCCAGCGATAGCCAGCCCAGTGTAGAAATACACGTACTACAGGGCGAGCGCTCTATGGCCAGCGACAACCGGTCTCTGGGCCGCTTCCACCTGGATGGCATTCCACCCGCACCCCGTGGGGTACCGCAGATAGAGGTAACCTTTGACATAGATGCCAACGGCATCCTGAACGTAACGGCAAAGGATAACACAACCAACAAAACCCAGAACATCCGCATAGAGGCCAGCAGCGGCCTGAGCAAGGACGAGATAGACAAAATGCGTAAGGATGCCGAGCGGCACGCCAGCGAGGATGCCCGCCGCAAGCAGGAGGTGGATAAACTGAACGAAGCGGATACGCTGATATTCAGCACCGAGAAGCAGCTGAAGGAGCACGCCGACAAGCTGAGCGAGCAGAGCAGAGGTAGCCTGCAGGCGGCGCTGGCCGAGCTGAAAGACGCACATACGCAGAAGGATCTGAGCCGGGTGGATGCCGCCATGGCAGCCCTAAACCAGGCCTGGAGCACCGCCAGTGCCGAGATGGGTGCCCAGCCCGGTGCGGGTAGTGCCAGCGGCGCGGGTAGCCAGCAGCAGGGCAACCCCCAGGCCGATGGCGATGTGGCCGATGTAGAATACGAAGAGGTGGACGACACAAAATAGGCCCGTATCCTAGCCTTATCTTCTTGTCAAGCTGCCTCCTGCACGGGGCAGCTTTTTTTTACTGCCGTCCTCAGCTATTTTTGCAGCCTGTAGGGTTTTTTGCCCTCTTCTCTGCTATGTACCTCCTTCGTCTACTCAAACCCTGGTGGCCGCCCCTGCTGCTGGGTTCTTTGCTCGTAGCCTATATGGCAAACAACATGACCTGGTTTGGCCCCTACGGCGGTCCGATCGGCTATTTGCTGCTTATCGCTGGCCTGCTGGCCTGGCTCTGGAGGCAGCCCACCTCCATTTTCTACCTGGGCCGGACACAGCCTAATCCGCAACTATTGGGCACCTGGCTGGCAGGTGCTGCACTTGGCATGCTCCTCGTTGTCGGCCTGGTGGCAGCAAACCCACTAGATGTGGCAAAGGGGGACATCGTGCTAGTGGTGCAAGTGTATGTGCAGCGCTTGCTGGCAGGCGACGTGGTGTATCAAATGGTGACCGTGGGGCCCAATAATGTGTATGAAGCAGGCTATCTGCTATTCCACTGGCTGCCCTTTGTGCCCGCAGAACTGTTGGGTATCGATTACCGAATAGCCGCATTTTGCTACTTTCAGCTGGCCCTGCTGGTAGCCGGTTTTCGCCTTTTGGGTGGCCTGCCCGGCAGGTGGCCGCTAGTGCTGATGGTCGCTACCCAGGTGGTCGTCCTCCTGCTTATCCGTTTAAACCCCAATGTGCACATTTACACCATCGAGCCCCTTATTTACGGCTACTACCTCCTACTGCTCGTGTGGGGGCTGGGGTCCAACCGTTGGTTGGCCGTGCTGGCATTCCTGCTGTGCCTGCTCAGCCGTTACAGCCTGGTGTTCTGGGTGCCCGCTGCCCTGGTGGTGGTATTGCGGCTGCACGGCTGGCGCCATACCCTGTGGGTTTTCGGGCTTACCCTGGTGGGTCTGGCTGTTTTCTTCTTACTCTTTTTGGTACACGACCCCTTGGTTGTACTGCGCAGCCTGCAAAGCTATACCACTGCCACCGTTAACGAGTGGACCTATAACACATCGGGCGGCAGGCCAGTACACTTGTACTTTGGTCGGGGCCTTGCCCTGTACTTTTACGAGTGGGGAAACGGTAGCATACTAGCACGCATACAAAGCCTGCAAACGGTACATCTACTTGTTACTGCCACCAGCGGGCTTTTGCTGGCCTTGGGTGCCTTCTTTGTTCCCAGAAACAAGCTGTACGGGTATGGCCTGCTTGGCCTAGCCGTGTATCATGCCCTTTTCCTTAGCTTTCTGCAGTTACCCTACAGCTATCTCTTCGGCACAAACTTCTGGTGGTGCTGGGGCTTGCTGCTGTGGGCAGTGCGAGGCAAGCTTACCACCGGCATGATGCCCGTGCAGGCTCGTCTGCGCTAGCCACGCTACATTCGTGCACGGGCCTAGGGGCCATGAAATAACAAGGGCGGAATTACCGCCCGGAGGATGCAATGCCCAGCTGCACGGAGCCGATCGGCTGTGCGTCTCGGGGGGGGCGTAGGGCTTTGGGCACAGGTGCTATCTTCGTATCCCGTATAAACTTCGCATTTCAGCAGCACCGGCTCGAACCAATCCTTTGCCCCAGTTGTTGCCACGGTAGTCTATGTAGAATCATTCTATGCTACTACCCATGAGAATCTATACCGAACTAACCCCCAACCCTGCTTCGCTCAAGTTTGTGGTAGACCGTTTGCTGCTGAATAACCGGGTGGCCGATTTCCCAGCCCGGGAGGACGCAGCCGGAAAAAGCCAGCTGGCAGAAAAACTGTTTGCCTACCCTTTTGTTACCCAGGTGTTTATCGGCCGAAATTTTGTAACACTCAACAAAACAGAGGCTGCCGGCTGGGCAGACATCATCCCGGTGATAAAGGATGAGCTGACCCGCTACCTGGAGAGCGGTGCCCCCATTGTAGAGGGCGAAGAGGCCGTGGCGGTGCTGGATGAGAATGAGCCGGAGATTGTGCGAAACATAAAGACGGTAATCGAGGAGCAGGTACGCCCAGCCGTAGCCATGGACGGAGGAGACATTACCTTCGAGGGCTTTGAGGATGGCGTGGTGCACCTGAAGCTGAAGGGTGCCTGTAGCGGCTGCCCCAGCAGTACCATGACGCTGAAGCAGGGCATACACGGCCTGCTGACCCGTATGTTTCCCAACGACGTGAAGGAGGTAGAGGCCGTAAACGGCTAGCCAATATACCGCACACGCAGCTGGTTGCTCATCCCGGCTTGCGCATCGGGGCGGTCCGACTCGCCGATCCAAAACCACCTTTGGCGTAAAACCCCGCACCAGAGCTGCTATATTTACGCGATGGAAAGCGCATGGATAACTCCCGAGGGCATACCGGTGAAGCCCCAGTTCGGCCTGGAAGACCTGGCCGGGCTGAAGCACCTGGGCTACGTAGCCGGCATACCCCCCTACCTGCGTGGCCCCTATGCCAGCATGTATGCCATACGGCCCTGGACAGTGCGGCAGTATGCGGGCTTCAGTACGGCCGAGGAGAGCAACGCCTTTTATCGCCGAAACCTGGCTGCTGGCCAGACTGGCCTGAGTGTAGCCTTCGACCTGGCCACCCACCGCGGCTACGATAGCGACCATCCCCGCGTGCGGGGCGATGTGGGCAAGGCCGGCGTGGCTATAGACTCGGTGCTGGACATGCAGATCCTGTTTGACCAGATTCCGCTCGACCAGATCTCCGTATCTATGACCATGAATGGGGCGGTGATCCCCATTATGGCTTTCTTCATCGTGGCCGCAGAGGAGCAGGGTGTGCAGCCAGGGCAGCTAAGTGGCACCATTCAGAATGACATCCTGAAAGAATTCATGGTGCGCAACACCTACATCTACCCCCCCAAGCCCAGCCTGCGCATCATTACCGACATCTTTGCCTACACCAGCCAGCATATGCCGAAGTTTAACAGCATCAGCATCAGCGGCTACCACATGCAGGAGGCCGGTGCCACGGCCGATATTGAGATGGCCTACACCCTGGCCGATGGGCTGGAGTACATCCGTGCAGGCCTGGCTGCCGGCCTGAAGATAGATGACTTTGCCCCCCGGCTCAGCTTCTTCTGGGGCATCGGCATGAACCTGTTTGCCGAAGTGGCCAAGATGCGGGCTGCCCGCCTGCTGTGGGCCAGCCTGGTGCGCCAGTTCCACCCCAAGGACCCCAAGAGCATGGCCCTGCGCACCCACTGCCAAACCAGTGGCTGGAGCCTGACCGAGCAAGACCCCTACAACAACGTGGCACGCACCACCATAGAGGCCCTGGCTGCCGTGCTGGGGGGTACGCAGAGCCTGCACACCAATAGCCTGGATGAAGCTATTGCCCTGCCTACGGACTTCAGCGCCAAGATTGCCCGCAACACCCAGCTGATCCTGCAAGAAGAGGCGGGGATAACGCCCTATATTGACCCACTGGGTGGCAGCTACTACCTGGAGTACCTGACGGACCAACTGCTGACCAAGGCCCAGATCCTGATCCGGGAGGTAGAAGAACTGGGCGGTATGGCTAGCGCCATAGAGGCCGGGCTGCCCAAAATGCGGATAGAAGAGGCTGCCGCACGCAAGCAGGCGCGGATAGACACCGGCCAAGACACGATACTGGGGGTAAATAAGTATCGACCCGAGAGCGAAGACCCCATCGACATCCTGGAGGTGGATAACACGGCTGTGCGAGAGGCTCAGCTTGCACGCCTGGCACACCTGAGGGCTGAGCGAGACGGCGAAGCCGTGCAGCAGGCACTAGCCGCCCTATCGGCCTGCGCACAGGGCACCACCCAGGGCAACCTGCTGGAGCTGGCCGTGGAGGCAGCACGAAGGCGTGCCACCCTGGGCGAAATATCGGACGCTATGGAGAAGCATTTTGGCCGCTTTCGCGAGACGCTACGCCCCATCAGTGGCGTATACAGCGCGGTGGCCCAAGGTCAGCCCAATTTTAGCGAGGCGCAGCGCCTGGTGGCCGAGTTTGCTAAGGTGGAGGGAAGACCCCCCCGCCTGCTGATAGCAAAGCTGGGCCAGGATGGCCACGATCGGGGTAGCAAGGTGATTGCCACCAGCTTTGCCGATCTGGGTTTTACCGTAGACATAGGCCCTCTATTCCAAACGCCGGAAGAAGCCGCGCGCCAGGCTGTAGAGAATGACGTGCACATTGTGGGCATCAGCTCCCTGGCTGGTGGGCACAAAACCCTGGTGCCCGAGCTGATAGCGGAGCTGAAAAGGTGGGACAGAGAAGACATCCTGGTTATAGCCGGTGGGGTTATTCCGCGGCAAGACTATGATGCGCTGCACCAGGCGGGTGTGGCCCATGTGTTTGGCCCCGGCACTGTGATAGCCGACGCGGCCATTCAAATTCTGAAAGGCCTGATGTAGCGCGGCGTACCCCAAACTAGCCTGAAGGAGGTAGGGTAGGGGGAAATAGAAAGCCGCTGGTTCGCACTCCCTCCTTTCTGCCTCCTCGTCTTTCGTACGTTACCTCCCCCGGCATCGGCCACCCTGCCTGTTGTATCTCCGGCTCTGGCAGATAAAGCCTGCATGGGCTTGGTTATATGTTTATACGGCACGATCGCTTCTGATATCAGGCACCAATAGGGCGGCTTAAAACAGAAAAAAAGCGCCATAAGCGCTTTTTTTCTGTTTTTGTCTGTCATACAGCTTCAGGCCCGCGGCGTTTGCAGCAGGTGGAAATCCCAGCCTGAGTAAGACCCGGCGGCTCCTACGTCCATCTTTACATCGGCCATGGCTATGCCTACTACCTGGCCTCCCGCGTCGTAGTCTACCGTCGTGCCATTCTCATCCCGATCGCTATCTGCTACAGCACGCTCGGAAAACTGAATGCGAATCATGCCAAACCGGGGATCGTACGTTACATGCATAGTCTAGTAGTTTATTGTAATTGATAGTTGAATATACAAAAAAAATAACAAAAGTTATTCAGAAACATTTCTAACGACTACCCCGAACCGATATAAATCCGAGGTTCACGCCGACGCGAGCGTCGGGCACTTCAACGTGCGGATTATAGGATCGGCCAAATATACTAAACAAATGATTGAATCTTGGGGTGGTGTGTTTAATCACTCGCCTCATCACCCTGTTAAGTTGTATAGCCTGCGTCCTTGGGTGATCTATCAGGGTGCTGGCATGCAAAGCCCAGATATGCACAACCCAATCTTCGGCACCGAAATTCCTCCTGAGTCCGGGCCGATTCTTAGCCCTATCTGCAGCTACACGCTGCGAAGGCTGAATGCGAGCTGCCTTATCAGCTGGGTTACGGGTTACTTGCACGGGTGGTACATTTAGCGTCCTATGCCATCTTCTACGCATTCAGGGTCGGCCAGGTTCTAAAATAGGTTTAGTAATTGTTCAAATACGGCGTGCTGCCGATGAGTGGCGGAAAATGGGGGGTGAATTCAGGCGAACCTTTCGCGACGATAAAGGCCGATACATCTGCCTAAGGAATAGGCAATCCGATACCCCTGCATACATCCAGCTACACATACGGGGGGGGGCCGGATGAGAGCGCGAGCCGGTGGCCAGTAGTGCCTACTAATCCGGCGTGCTAAGCTCCGCCCGGCTTTGTGCTACAGACGGCGGTTTGGGCTAGTCGGTATAGGGTTCCGAGGCACTTTGTTCAAACAGCACATACACCTCGGGCCTTGCAGCCCGAAAGGCATCCACCTCGGCCTGTGGCAGGGGGTTGCCCCGCAGGTCCAGCTTCTCTAGTGCCTCTAGCTGGTACAGGGATTTGGGTAGGGTGCTTAGCTTGTTCCCGTCCAGGTACAGGGTGTGCATCCAGCGGATCTGCCCAAAGCGCGGCGGCAGCCTGTCTATGCCACAGTCCGATAGGTCCAGCGAGTAGAGATAGGGTATTTCGTGCAGATTATCGGCCAGCTTGCGCAGGGGGTTCTGTGCCAGGATCAGTACATTCAGGCGCCTGAGGCGGGCTATGCCCGTGCCTACACTGTCCAGCAGGTTCTTGCTCAGGTCCAGGGTAGTCAGGCCCTCCAAGCCCCAAAAGGACGGGGGAATAGACCGGAGGCGGTTGTTGTGAAAGTCGAGCTGCTTCAGCGCCTTGAGCTTACCCAGGGTGGGTGGTACCTCGGCAATGTAGTTTCCACTGGCCACCAGGCTCTCCAGCCTGCCCAGGCCCGCCAGGTCGTCGGGTAGCGCTTTCAGGAAGTTGCTGCTGATATCCAGTGTGGTGAGGCTGCCCAGCTGGCCAATGACCGCGGGCAGTGTGTCCAGCTGGTTGTTTTCTAGCCGCAGATCTTTCAGGTTATACAGCTTGGCGAGGGTGGGTGGCAACGTGGTCAGCTGGTTTCCGTTCAGGTTTATGCGCTGCAGGCGGTTCAGCATGCCAACCTCTGGGGGTAGGGTGTTCAGGTGGCACAGGGGCAGCTCCAGTAGCTCCAGGCTCTTCCATCCGGCTATCTCGGGCGGCAGGGCCTGTAGCTGCCCGGCGCGGTAGTGAAACTCCTGCATCTTGTCCAGCTGGCCCACGGCTGCGGGCAGGGTGCGTATTTTGGGGTCTACCAGGTTCAGGGTATGCACGCTGTGGGGATACCTGAGTGCCGTGCGCAGGCTGATGTGGTAGCCCTCGTATACGGTGGGGTCTGCCACAGCCTCGCCCTGTGCGTGCACTAGTGGGCTACTGGCCAGGAGGGGCAGGAGCCAGAGTAGGTAGGGCCGGATTCTGGCAAAGCGTCGAGTTTTGGTTGCCCGGGGCATAAAAGAAGCAAAGGCCTGGACGAAGGAGGGGGCGTATGAAGGGCGGGCGCTAGTTTCCGTTTTCGCTTATAAACTGTGCGCGTACAAGGATAATTTCTTCCCAGCTATAGTCCGGCCCCAGCTCGGCCTGTGCGGCCTCCAGGTCGTCCGTCTCCGCCTCCATAAAGTAGTCGATGATGTCGTTCTGCCGATCCTCGTCCACCACCTCGTCTATGTAATACTGGATGTTCAGCTTGCTGCCGCTGTATATAATGTGGCTCACGGTTTCCAGCAGCGTTTCGTAGTCCATGTCTTTGGCATGGGCAATGGCATCGAGTGGTGCCTTCCGGTCTATCTGCTGGATGATATAGAGCTTGGAGGCACTGTTTTTGCCCTGAGTTTTTACAATTATCTCTTCATCCCGCACAATTTCGTTTTCGGTCACATACTGCTTTATCAGCTCCAGGAATGGCCTGCCAAACTTCTGCGCCTTGCCCTGGCCTATGCCGTGCATGTGCGCTAGCTCGTCTAGGGTAAGTGGGTACTTGGCGGCTATGTCTTCCAGGCTCGGCTCGCCCAGCACCACAAAGGGGGGTACACCGTGCTGCTGCGCTACTTTCTTGCGTAGGGTAAATAGCTGGTCGTACAGTACTTCGTCGTAGAGCTTTACCTGCTCCAGCGGAGTTTGTAGTTCTTTTTTCTCTGCTTCACCATAGGCCTCATACTTTACCAGTTCCACCGCCTGGGGCTGGTTTAGCCAGGTGTGGGCATAGGGCCCCAGCTTGATAACGCCATAGTCATTGATGTCTTTTATGAGAAAGTCTCGCACCAGCAGCTGGGTGAAGATGCTGTGCCACTCTTTTTCGTCCAGCTCGGCACCCAGGCCATATACCGGCAGCCGGTCGTGCTGCACGGCTAGTACTTGCTGGCTCTTGCTACCCCGCAGCACGGCTATCAGGTGGTTCATAACGAAGCGGCCGCCTGTGGCCTGCACCAGCTCCATTGCCATACTTACATACTGGGTGGCATCGAAGCTGGGCCTGGGGCTCCGGCAGTTGTCGCACATGTGGCCACAGCGCTGCTTGTCAAACTGTTCGCCAAAGTAGTGCAGCAGCTGCTGGCGGCGGCACATGCCGCTTTCGCAGAAGGCGGCCATTTCATACAGCAGGTGCTTGCCTGCCTCGCGTTCGCTCAGCGGCTTGTCTTTCATGAATTTTTCCAGTTTCACGATGTCGTGAAAGCTGTAGAACAGCAGGCAGTGCCCCTCCAGGCCGTCTCGTCCGGCGCGGCCTGTTTCCTGGTAGTAGCTTTCTATGCTCTTGGGCACATCGTAGTGGATCACAAAGCGTACATCCGGCTTGTCTATGCCCATGCCGAAGGCAATGGTGGCTACTACCACCTGTACATCTTCGTGCAAAAACATATCCTGGTGCCTACTGCGCGTTTCGCTGTCTAGGCCGGCATGGTAGGGCACACTGTGTATGCCGTTCACATTTAGCACTTCGGCCAGCTCTTCCACCTTTTTACGGCTCAGGCAGTAGATGATGCCGCTGTCTTTGCCCCGCTGCTTGATGAACTTTACCAGGTCTTGTACCGGGTTTATTTTCGGGCGGATTTCGTAGTAGAGGTTGGAACGGTTGAAGCTGGTAAGAAACACCGGCGAGTCCTCGATTCCCAGATTTTGCTGTATATCCAGCTGTACCTTGGGGGTGGCAGTGGCTGTGAGGGCGATGAGCGGGATGCTGGGGTCTACCTGCGCCAAGATGGGGCGTATGCGTCGATACTCGGGCCGAAAATCGTGCCCCCACTCGCTGATGCAGTGTGCCTCGTCTATGGCTACAAAGGAGATCCGGATCTCGCGCATAAACTCGATGAACTCATCGCGCACCAGTGTTTCGGGTGCCACGTACAGCAGGTTCAGGGTCTGGGCACGTGCTTTGGCCTTCACTTCCTCATAGTCGGCCTTATTCATGCTGCTATTCAGGAAGCCAGCCTCTATGCCCAGGGCCTGCATCTGGTCTACCTGGTTCTTCATCAGCGCAATCAGCGGACTTACTACCAGGGCTGTTCCCTCCATCAGGATGGCTGGCAGCTGGTAACACAGGCTCTTGCCCGCACCGGTGGGCATGATAACAAAGGCGCTTTTCCGGTTTAAGATTGTGTGTACCACTGACTCTTGCTCGCCTCGGAAAGCGTCGTATCCAAAGTACTGCTTTAGCGCACCCTTGATGTTGTAGGAAATATCTTGTGCTACCATCTTTGGAATCAAGGTAAATATCTTTTTGGTTGTCTCTCGTTTCTCCGCGGCCTGCCTGTACAGTCCTGTATTCCAACGCTGCTGCCCACCCGGTATATTGCTCGCGGCCGCCGCCGCTCCCCTTTTGGGTTACTCGCTCCGTACCCAGGCATCACATAGCCTTAACCAAAAGTAAGCTTTGAACTCCAGATCCGCAATCTTTGGGGCCATTTTTGTGCACGCTACTATTTGGCCTTGGGTGCGGCGGGCAAAAAACAGCACACCTGCCTACAGCTCAGTACTTGCTTTGTCTCGTGCCCGCCGGGGTTTCGTATCTTAGCGGTGTATGAAGGATAATTCCAACGCGTATGCCATTGTAATGGCAGGGGGGATAGGGTCTCGGTTCTGGCCGCTCAGCCGTACGCAGCATCCCAAGCAGTTTCATGACATATTGGGCACAGGCGAGAGCCTGCTACAGGCTACCGTGCGCCGCCTGAAGCGAGTGTTGCCGCTGGATCACATCCTGGTGGTAACCCACCGGCAATACGCACCCAGCGTACTGGAGCAGCTACCCATGATGGCACCAGAGAACGTGATAGCGGAACCTATGGGCCGAAACACGGCCCCCTGCATCACCTATGCCTTGCACAAGATACTGGCCCTGGAGCCCGATGCCATGGTAATGGTAAGCCCGGCGGATCATTTTATTGCCGACGAGATACACTATGAGCTGACTGTGCGCCGGGCCCTGGAAGTGGGGCAGGCCCAGCAGGCTATTGTAACCCTCGGCATCACACCCACGCGTCCCGATACCGGTTATGGTTACATTCAGATACGCGAAGAGCCTGGGCCAGACTTTTGGCGGGTAAAGACGTTTATGGAGAAACCTAGCCTGGAGATGGCGCAGACCTTCCTGGCAAGTGGCGAGTTTGTGTGGAATAGCGGGATGTTCTTCTTCCCCGCCCAGCTGATGCTAGCAGAGATCCGGCACTACCAGCCCGACGTGGCCGAACTATTTGAGGGGATAGAGGCCGTGCTGGGCACCGCCCGCGAGGCAAAAAAGGTGGAAGAAGCCTATGCCCGATGCCCAAGCATCAGCATAGACTATGCGGTGATGGAGAAGGCCCAGGAGGTGTATGTGCTCCGTGGAGACTTTGGCTGGAGCGACCTGGGTACCTGGGCCAGCCTGTACGACCGATCGCTGAGGGACGAGGCCGAGAATGCCATACACGGCCAGGTACTGACCTACGATGCCAGCCACAACATGGTACGGCTGAGTGATGGCAAGCTGGGCGTGATAAAGGGCGTGGACAACCTGATTATAGTAGAGACAAAGGACGCCCTGCTCATCTGCCCCAAGGACCAGGAGCAGGAGATACGCGAGATTGTACAAGACCTGCGAAACGGAAAGCTGGATGCATTCTTGTAGCCAGGTCTGTGGGCCGTGTCCTGGTACTCCTCGCTCCTTCTTTTATGATTGGGGTGGAAAGAGGGCCTACCCGCGCTCTTCGGCCACTTCTCTTCGTGCCACGCCTCGCTGTACGTAGGCAATTATTTCGGCCGCCACGTCTACGCCTGTGGCAGTCTCTATCCCTTCCAGCCCCGGGCTGCTGTTTACCTCAATCACAAAGGGTCCCTGGTTGCTGGGCAGGATGTCTACCCCGGCTATGCCCAGCCGCATGGCTTTGGCCGCAGCAATGGCGGCCTGGGTTTCCTCGGGGCTGAGGGTGATGGGTACTGCCTGCCCCCCCCGGTGCAGGTTGCTGCGAAACTCGCCCTTCACGCCCTGGCGGCGGATGGCAGCTACCACCCTGCCATCTACTACAAAGGCTCGTATGTCTGCGCCCCCAGCTTCCTTAATGAACTCCTGCACCAGGATATTGGCCTGCAGGCCACTAAAGGCTTCGATTACACTCTGGGCGGCGGTTTTGCTCTCGGCCAGCACTACCCCAAGGCCCTGTGTGCCCTCCAGCAGCTTGATGATGACAGGTGCGCCCCCTACCTCCTGTAACAGTGCCTCTACGTCCTGGCCCTTGGGAAACTTGGCAAAGGCGGTCTTGGGGATATTGACACCAGCCCGGGTAAGCATCTGCAGGCTGCGCAGTTTATCCCGGCTACGCGAGATGGCCACAGAGTCTACCGCACAGAAAACCTGCATCATCTCAAACTGACGCACAATGGCTGTGCCATAGTAGGTAACGGAGGCACCGATGCGGGGGATGACAGCCTGTACATCCTGCAGCAGCTCGCCCTTGTACAGTACGCCATTCATTTCGGGTTCCAGCACCATGCTGCATTTGGTGTGGTCTACCACGCGTATGCCCAGGCCTGCCTTCTTGCCGGCCTCCACCAGGCGCCGGGTGGAGTAGCTTTGGGGTTCTCTGCTTAGTACCAGCAGTTTCATCGGTTTGTCAATTTTTAGGAGTGGTGCATGCTTTTTTTCGATACGTCCACGATGTACCGGCCACTGAGCAGGCTGCGGCCAATCAGGATCGGGAAGCTCATGGTGTGCCGCTTGGTAAGGGAGAACCAGGTGGAGAACCGCTCTGTGCCCAGCACTACCTCCAGCGCTACATAGTAGCGCTGCTCGCTTTGCCCATTGCTACTCCGCACGGTCCGGGTCTGCACTACGGGTAGGCTGAGTAGCTGGCCGGTGTAGGCTTTGTATGACACATCCAGGGCAACGAAGCGCACCATCAGCTGCCCGTCATCGGCTACGTAGGGCTGTATACTGGTGCAGTGCAGGGCCGATGTGGTGGCTCCGGTGTCTACCTTGGCGGCAATCGGGTGCTCCGAAACATCGGGCAGGTACAGCTTCTCTTGGCGGCCCAGTATCTTCATGGTTTTGGGATATTCGTACCGGGCAAGGGCCGTAGACCTAGAAAAGTAAATAGTACAGCAGCAGCCCCAGCACAGATAGGCCAGCCACGGCAGCTGTAAGATACAGGAGGTGTTTCTGCCTGCTGGCGGTGGGGGTGGGTATATTTTGGCCCTTCTCTACCGATCTGCGAATTTGCTCCAGGCGTGCACGCATCAGCCGGTGCTCTGCTACGCGTATCCCCACCACGATGTCCTTGCGCAGCATCACCTCCTCCAGCAGCTCAGGGTCTTCCCGCAGGCGAGCCTCAAAGGCTATTGCCTGCTCTTCCGTCAGCTCCCTGCGCAAGTACTGATCTATCCACTGCTCAGTATGTAGGTCAATATGGGCCATTCTGCATGTATACGGGATAGCGCATTCTGCGTTCCGAAATTACTTAAAATTGCAAATCTTGGAATCGCTTTAGTACAAGGTCGCGAATTTTGTTCATGCAGCGTTTCTTCTGTTCCTTGCTGGTATTTGGGCCCTCGTAGCCCATTCGTTCAGCTATCTGCTCATGGCTTAGATTCTCGTAATAGAAGTAAGATAGAATCCGGTGGCATTTTTCGCCAGCGTGGCCAAAGATGTCTGCCACCATCTTTTGGCGTTCGTTCAGCAGGTCTTCGTCAAACTCGGCATAGTAGTGCACTTCGCCCTCGCTATCTGGCAGCCCCTCTATCGGGTCGGCAATGGGGTTGTTCTTCTTTTTCTTTTGATAATCGCGCCACTTGTTTTTGCAGATGCTAAAGAAGTAGGTCTTCAGGCTAGCACTGTCTGTGGGCGTATATTTTCCCGCTCGTACATTGCTCAGTAGTGCGTAGATGCCGTCCATGATAATGTCCTTGGCATCCTCTTCGGTACCGCCATGGCCGCGCACAAAGTAGCTGACCCCAGGAAAGTAGTGGCGCTGCATGTAGTAGAAGGCCCAGCCACTATCCTTGTCGCTCTGCAGGGTGGCTATTATCTTTTGGTCCAGCTCCTGGTTTTTCAGGGTGTTTTCCCAGCGTTCGTGCACCAGGCGGGCCAGGTACTCGGCCAGGCTCCGGCTACCCCTCAGGTCTACCCGGTCCATTTGGATGGCCTTTTTTAGCGCCAGCACGGCTTCTTGCAGATAGTCATGCACCAGGCGGGCAACGCCCATTTCCTCCGTTGCAATGTGTAGTGCCTGCACATACAGCTGCTCCAGGGCACCCGTCTGGCCAGCTTTTATCTGGTTTAGCAGTTTTCGGTCGGTATCGGTCAGGCTGCGGCTGCTCATGCCAGTGGGGGGGGGTGGAAACAAGATGCAAGTATGGAGCGAATTTACTAGAAAGACCCGCAAAAATGCCCTGTTGGGGCAGTTATCCGGTTTTTCTGCCATTCGTCTTCCCCCTGCCGGGCAGCAGCTGCCTCCAGGCGGCCAGGTCGAAGAGGCGGCTGTCTGTAGCGCTCTGGTAGGTTACGTACAGGGCAATGGGAAAAATAATCATGACCGGCATCCATACCCCGAACCATACGGGCACGGCACCGTCTATGGCCAGCTTCTTGCCCTGGGTTAGCAGTACGTAGTAGACAATGAAAAACAGAATGCTGATAATAGAGGGCAGGCCCAGGCCGCCCTTGCGAATGATGGCCCCCAGGGGTGCACCTATAAAGAGCATGATGATGCACGCCAGGGGCACCGCAAACATCATCTGGTATTCGATGCGAAACTTGTTTAGCACCTCCCGGTGCTCTTTCAGGTTGCGCTGCTGCTCGGCACACCACTGTTTCATCTGCCGCGCGGTATGCTGGGCGCGGGCCAGGCAGGCAGGCTGCTGGCTAGCCGGAATCAGCTCCAGGGCAGAGCGTGTATACAGCTGTGTGGGGGCCGGTTTCAGCCCGGCTATTTGTGCTAGGGCAGTGTCTATCCGTATCTGCTGGTTCAGCAGCCGGCGTACGGCCTCTGCGGGTTTGCGCGGCAGGGTTTTCAGGCTATCTATGCTGCCGGTTATCTCCAGTACATTCTGTGTGTACTGGTGGCGGCTGAAGAGGCTCTCGTCATTGCGCTGCAGGCCTACACCTGTCATGTCCAGGCTGTACTTTAGCGAGTCGAAGTACATGCGGGTAAAGGGGGCTACATAGCCCGCCTGCTGGTTCAGGGCGGGTTTTTCCTGGTACTGTATGGCCCCGAAGAGGGTGAGGCGCAGGTACAGCAGCCGGTCATCCATCACCACATAGGCGCTGTCTGCCACCAGGTGCTGGCTGTTTGCCGTAGCTTGGTCCGAGTGGTCCCACAGGTGAAAGTCGTGCATCATGCCTGCCTCGTCGCGGTCTCTGAACCAGATGCGGTAGCGCGGTATATTGCTATTGATGATACCGGCCTTGAGGGCAAACTCGGGTTTGGCCTGCTTTACATCATACAGCAGGCTGTAGAGCTTCAGGTTGGTAGCGGGGATAACAAACCAGCTGAGGTAAAAGGAAATTCCGGTAATGAGTGCCCCAAACATCAGTAGGGGATACATGACCCGAAACAGGCTGACGCCCGAGCTTTTGATAGCTGCCAGCTCGTACTGCTCGCCCAGCTTGCCCAGCGTCATCAGCCCGGCCACCAGCAGCGAGATGGGCAGGCTGATCTTGATCAGGTTGGCCATGGCGTAGAAGAACAGCTGGGCAATGACCCCCGGGCTGAAGACCTTGCCGAAAATGTCGTTCTGATACGTGCTGATAAACTGCAGCGTGAGGATGAACAGCACAATGCTGAAGCTGGCTAAAAAAGGTGGCACAAAGGCACGTAGCAGGAGGATGTGCAGTTTCTTCATAAACCTTGGGTATGCCGCTAAATTACGCCTTTTGCGCGGTCTCGTACGGCGGGCTTTGCCTCTTGGCCCACTCTTTGGTTCCGCTTACCAGCCGTTATTTCCAGCCTCGGTGCTCCTACCGGATAACCGTAAGCGTACGGATCAGCTCGCGCGTGCCGCCCTGGCAGTCGGGCACCTGGATGTGCACTACGTAGGTACCCTCGGGGGCATCGGCATTGCCGGTGCTGCCGTCCGTGCCGCGCCAGGGCTGGCTGCCCGCATATACCAGCTGGCCCCAGCGGTTGAAGACCTGCAGGCGGTAGGCGCCATCCAGGTAGCTGGCGGGGGGGTAGGTGTCGTGCAGGCCGTCGGCATTGGGGCTGAAGGCGGTGCCCCAGCGCTGGATAGCAGACTCGTCGGCATCTATCACTTCCAGCAGCGCCTGGGCGCTGCGGCCACAGCGGTCGCTAATCTCCAGGCGCAGGGTGCCAGACTGGGTGGGCAGGTAGGCGGGTTCCTCGCTCAGCAGGCTGCCGTCTTCGCTGGTCCAGCGGTAGGCCAGGCCGAGGTCGGCGGGCAGCTGCAGGGGGCGGCCCTGCTGGATGCAGCGGTCGTACAGGGGCGGCAGGTTGAGGCTCAGGGTGCTGGGGTCTGCCTGCCGGGTGATGACAACTGAGTCGCGGTAATAGTTGCCGCAGCTGTCGATGGCCGTCAGGCGGTAGGTGCCGGGTTGGGAAAGGGCAATCTGCCGGGTGGTGGCAATCACCTGGCTAAAGTCGGGATTTCGGGTCCACTCCCAGGTGTAGGCAAAGCTGCCGCTGGGGCCTACCCAGGTTTGGGTTTCGCCGGGGCAGAGTCGGGGCTCGCTGGTGCTGGTGAGGCTGAAGGGCTGGATGTCGTCGTAGCGGGTGAGGGTTACGGTGTCGCGGGCGGTGTTGCCGCAGCCATTGCGTACTTCCAGCAGGTATTCGCCGGGTTCGGTAAGGGTCAGGGTTCGGCTAGTCTGGCTGGTCAGCTCGGCGCCATTCCGCCACCAGCGGTAGCTGATGCCAGTACCTGCGGGCCCGGTCAGCACAGGGTTATTAGCAGCGGGGGGATAGGCGGGGTCGTTGGCGTTCTGGTCTGTCCAGCGGCACCAGGGGCGGTCGGGGCCCAGGGCGGGCTTCGGGGACGCAGCAGGCGGGCCTACCACCACCGTATCGCGGCTGGTAAGGTTGCAGGTGTTTTCTACTTCTACGATGTAGGTGCCGGGGCTGAGAACTTCCAGCTCGTGGCTGGCAGCACCCGGTACTGGATCTTCTACCCCTGCCGCCAGGGTGTACCAGCGGTAGCTGAGGGTGGGGGCGTAATAGGTGCGCAGGGTATCGGGCTCAGCACAGCTAAGGGAGATATCGGGGCCGAGGTTTACACGTGGGGGGGATGTCTCGCAGCCTAGCTTTACCACCCAGTAGTCGGAGAAGCCCAGGCTGTTTTCACTTTTTCCACCCGCTATATCCGTATCGGAACTAGATCCTCCCCCCAGGATATATCCGCCGTCAGCTGTCTGCTGTAGGGAATAGAGATTGTCCTCACCACTTCCGCCAAGTGTTTTGTCCCACTGTTTGTTTCCGTTTGCGTCCAGCTTTACCACCCAGTAGTCGTCTCCTTGACCGCCGTAGTATCGTGGACCCCGGTTGTTTTCGCTTTTCCCTCCGGCTATATCCGTATCTGAGTTAGACTCTCCCCCCAGTATATAGCCGCCGTCCGCTGTTTGCTGTAGGGAATGGAGCCCTTCCGTACCACTTCCTCCCAGGGTTCTGTCCCATTGTTTGTTTCCATTGGCATCCAGCTTTACCACCCAGTAGTCGTCTCCTTGACCGCCGTAGTATCGTGGACCCCGGTTGTTTTCGCTTTTCCCTCCGGCTATATCCGTATTTGAGTCAGACCCTCCCCCAGTATATAGCCGCCGTCACTGGTCTGTTGCAGGGAACTGAGCACATCCCAACCACTTCCTCCCAGGGTCTTATCCCATTGTTTGTTTCCGTTTGCGTCCAGCTTTACCACCCAGTAGTCTCGACCTTGGTTGTTTTCGCTTTTCCCTCCGGCTATATCTGCATCTGACGAAGATTCTCCCCCCAGTATATAGCCGCCATCTGCGGTTTGCTGTAGGGAATTGATCCCATCCAAACCATTTCCGCCCAGGGTTTTGTCCCATTGTTTGTTTCCGTTAGCATCCAGCTTTACCACCCAGTAGTCCGAGAATCCACGGCTATTTTCGCTTTTCCCTCCGGCTATATCGGCATCGGACACAGACCCTCCCCCCAGTATATAGCCGCCGTCACTGGTCTGTTGCAGGGAACTGAGCCAATCCCAATCACTTCCACCCAGGGTTTTGTCCCATTGTTTGTTTCCGTTTGCGTCCAGCTTTACCACCCAGTAGTCGCCGTTTCCACGGCTGTTTTCACTTTTCCCTCCGGCTATATCTGCATCAGAAAAAGATTCTCCCCCCAGAATATAGCCGCCGTCGCTGGTTTGCTGGAGGGAATTGAGTACATCTAAACTAATTCCTCCCAGGGTTCTGTCCCATTGTTTGTTTCCGCTTGCGTCCAGCTTTACCACCCAGTAGTTTGCATTAGACGCTCCCCCCAGAATATAGCCGCCGTCTGCGGTTTGCTGTAGGGAATTGATCCTATCCAAACCACTTCCTCCCAGGGTTCTGTCCCACTCGATAGTGGGCTGGGCCTGGGCGGTGAGTACGCCTGCCAGGCAAACGAGTAAAAAATGAACAAGGTATTGAACGTTGGGTATTGAACGCATGGCTGTATGGAACTTCGTGCTGACGTGATACATGGGCGTAAACGGGCCACACAGGCTCTTGGTGCCGAACCGCAAGGACTTCACGATAAATTCACACTAAATAGCGAAGCTGGACTGTTCAGCGGCTTTTCAGTCAGCTAAAGTTTACACCTGGGGTTTTTTCGCTTCCTGCCACTGCACCAGGGCGAGTAAGTGGGCTGCTATCGGTCGCGCTCAGCCAGGGTGGTAATCACCTCTTCCAGCTGCACCCCCTTGGCCACCAGCAGGGTGGTGAAGCGGTACAGCAGGTCTGCCGCTTCGTTCAGGAAGAGTTCCCGGTTCGAGTCTTTGGCCTCTATCACCAGCTCCACGGCCTCTTCGCCCAGCTTTTGGGCTATCTTGTTTATGCCGCGGGCAAACATCTGGCTGGTGTGGCTGCCTGGTTTGGGGTTCAGCTTCCGGTCGGTCAGTTTTCTCTCCAGCCGGTGCAGAAAGAGCGCGTTTGGGGTATTGGCCTCCTGCCAGCAGGTGCCGGCCCCGGTGTGGCAGGTGGGGCCTTTGGGCTTGGCTTTCAGCAGCAGGGTATCGGCATCGCAGTCCAGCGAGATCGATTTGACCACCAGGTAGTGGCCCGAGCTTTCGCCCTTGGTCCACAGCCGCTGCTTGCCCCGGCTATAGAAGGTGGCTTTCTCGGTTTGCAGGGTGTGCTGGTAGGCCTCGGCGTTCATATAGCCCAGCATCAGCACCCGGCCGGTATGCGCGTCTTGCACAATGGCAGGTACCAGGCCCTGGCCTTTTTCGAAGTCGATTAGTTTCGGATCGGGGGCAATCATCGGATGGGGAAGTGTAGGGTACGCAGGGTTTCCTTTAGCACGGGTACGGGCAGGGTGCCGTAGTGGAAGATGCTGGCGGCCAGGGCTGCATCGGCCCCGCCCTGGCGGAATACCTGGGCAAAATGCTCGGCGGTGCCACCGCCACCGCTGGCCACCACGGGTATGCGCACTGCCGCCGCTACCCGGCGGGTAATGTCCAGGGCAAAGCCCGCGCCGGTACCATCGGCATCCATGCTGGTCAGCAGGATCTCGCCCGCACCGCGCCGGTCTACCTCTGTGGCCCAGGCCACGGTTTCCCACTCGGTGGGGATGCGGCCCCCGTGGGTGTGCACGCGTTCGGTGCCGTCCTCCATACGGCGTGTGTCTATGGCTACCACCAGGCACTGGCTGCCAAACTCGTTTGCGATCTCGTCTATCAGCCCGGGCCTGCTTACGGCGGCCGAGTTTACACTCACCTTGTCGGCCCCGGCCCGGAGCAGGGTGCTCACCTGGCCTACCTCGCTGATGCCCCCGCCCACGGTAAAGGGGATATTGATGACCTGAGCGATGCGTGTAACCAGTTCGACAAAGGTTTTGCGACCCTCTACGGTTGCGGTAATATCCAGAAAGACCAGCTCGTCTGCTCCCTGGGCGGCATACTGGGCCGCCAGCTCTACGGGGTCGCCCGCGTCACGCAGGCCCACAAAGTTGGTGCCCTTCACCGTACGCCCGTCTTTGATGTCCAGGCAGGGGATGATGCGCTTCGTTAGCATGGCGGGGCGGTGGGGGGATAGTGGACTGCTAATTTACGTAGGAAGAGAGTTCTGCCAGACTGATCTTACCCTCATAATAAGCCTTGCCTACAATGGCACCATGCAGGCCCATGCGCTGCAGTTCGGCCAGGTCTTCGCTGTGGGCTATGCCGCCGCTGGCAATGAGCCGCAGCTCGGGGTAGTGCGTCAGCAGGCTTTCATACAGCTTGTAGCTGGGGCCCTGCAGCATGCCGTCTCGGGCAATGTCGGTGCTGATTACCTGCCGGAAGCCAGCCGTGTAGTAGGGCCTTAGAAAGGTGATGATATCCAGGCCCGAGTCCTCCTGCCAGCCCGCCACGGCTATGCGCCCGTCTCGGGCATCGGCCCCTAGTATCAGCCTGTCGGGGCCATATACCTCCAGCCAGCGCAGCACGCGCTCGGGCTGGCGCACGGCTACACTGCCAGCCGTAACCATGGTTGCACCCAGTGCGTAGGCTTTCTCCAGCTCCGTGTCGGTAGAGATGCCTCCGCCAAAGTCTACAATCAGGCTGGTTTGGCGGCATATCTGCTCCAGCACCGCTCCGTTCACGATCCGCCCGGCCTTCGCTCCGTCCAGGTCTACCAGGTGCAGCCGCTGCAGGCCTGCCTGCTCAAACTGCTGGGCTGTGGCCAGCGGGTCCTCGCTGTACACGGTTTTGTGGGCATAGTTGCCCATGCTCAGGCGCACGCACTTGCCGTCTATCAGGTCTATGGCGGGGATGATTTGCATGCTTGCGGAAGCGGAAAAAAAGGGTGAGGCTACAGGCGCAAAAAGTTTTCGAGTATCCGGCTACCCAGGGGCCCACTCTTCTCGGGGTGGTACTGTACGGCATAGTAGTTTTGGTACTGCACGCTGGCGCTAAAGGGTAGCATGTAGTGGCAGGTAGCGGCCGTATAGTCGGGGTGGTGCTCCGCGTAGTAGCTGTGTACAAAGTATACATGGCTGCCCTCGGGCACGCCGGTGTACAGGGGGCCTTTCAGGTCCGTCAGGGTATTCCAGCCCATGTGGGGCACTTTTTCATCCGGCGGAAAGCGCTTTACCTGTAGGGGGATGAGGCCCAGGCATTCGGTATCTTCTTCCTCGCTGTGCAGGCACATGAGCTGCTGCCCCAGGCAGATGCCCAGAAAAGGCTGGTGTAGGCTCCGCAGTACGGCATCCAGGCCCCGCTGCCTTAGGTAGGCCATGGCAGTGCCTGCATGGCCCTGGCCCGGGAAGATCACCTTGTCTGCGGCACGCAGCTGCTCCGCATCATCTGTTACCAGTGGCTCCACCCCCAGCCGGTTCAGGGCATTCACCACCGAGCTCAGATTTCCGGCATTGTATTGTACAAGGGCTAGCTGCATGGCAGGGGCAAAGGTACAGCTAAAAACTATGCCATGTGCTGTGTGTGCCGTATGCTTGCGTAGGGTTTCCGCACATGCTACCGGTACCAGTGTGGATGCCGGGCCTGCGGATGATGCCAGGCTAAATAGGCTAAAAGGAGCCGCCGGGATTTTTTGCGCATAGGGTGTGTGTCCTCACGGCCATATCTGTACTAGAAAGCCCCAGGCAGACGGTTATGTTCTTGCCCGAACAAATTGACAGACTTGTCCGCGCATAGGCACGTCTTGTCTAAACACTTAATGAATCGCACAGCGGGCTACTATCTTGTTGCTGATTTTTGGGGCGAATAAGCATAGGCAATTGCCGGCAGATGTGTGGCTTTTTTTAAGTGTTCAGGGCCCTGTCTGTTGGTGGAAAAGTAATAGTTTTGCCCTACCTACCTATCTATCTACCGCATGCAGGTTCTTTCAGATCTCATCCATTCGCTAACCAAAGAGGAGAAGCGCCTCTACCACCTCCATGGCAAGGGTGGGCGGCTTGCCCACCTGTACGAGGGCTACCTGAAGGCCGTGCATTATACCAAGGCGATAGACCAGCAGTTGTACAAGGAGCACTTCTCGGATGTAACCCGCGCCTTCTACAGCATGCAGAAGCGGGCACTGCTGGATGACATTCTGTTTGTACTGCTGCAGTTTAGCAACAGCGGGCACCCGGCCTACCAGTACCTGCGTGCCTACAGCCGGGGCATGATCCTGCTGCAGCGCCAGCTGGGCGAGGGGGCACGAGAGCAGCTGGAAGAGGCCACCGGCATTGCTGCAGAGGGGGGCTATCGGCATCGGCAGCGTACCGCCCTGGTTTTTCAGGGCGAAGCCCTGATGATTTGCGAAAAGCCTTCTTTCGATCAGTTTAGGCGGATACATGAAGAGCTGGACAAAATACAGGGCGAGCTACGCGCCCGAAACCGGGCGCGTAGCGCCATGCAGGCCATGCAGCTGCTGTACCATAACCACGATGCCCTGCCACAGGACCAGCGGGTGCAGCAGGCTGCGCACTACCTGGACCAGGTGGCGGAATATGACCTGACGGATCTGAAACCGGAGAACCTGCGTGCCATTGTCAAGATCCTGCGTACAAGGCTGATGTATGCCGAAATGACCGGCACGCAAGAAGAGAATCACCGGTTCCTGTCCGCCTACTATCAGCAGCACGCGGCCGACTATAGCGAGGACCGCTACTTCAAGTATGAAGTGCTGAACCTGCTGCTGAGTAGCGCCCTGAAGGCGGGCGACTTTCTGAGCCTGCAGGGCGCTATCTACAAGGTTACCCGACTGCTGGAAACCATGGACTCCGAGGTCAAAAGCCGCTTCCTACCCGGCTACCTGGAGACTGCCGGGCTATTTTACTTCTACGAAAAGGACCTGATAACGGCGCAGGAGTACTTCCAGCGGCTACTGGCTATCAAAGACCTGGACTATGAAGTGCTGAACCGCTGCATCTACTACCGCCTGGCCATTCTGATAGCTGCAAACCTGCCCAGGCAAGCAAAACAGGAGGCAGAGCAGTACAAGCGGCGCCTACCTGCCCTTGCGAATAACCCGATCCTGTGGGTGCTACAGGTGGTGATCGCCCTGGAGGATCATGCCGAGTCGGGCGAAATCTTGCTGATGATCGAGCGCATCAAGATCCAGCTTCGCAAGATGAAAGACATTCGCAAGTATCAGGATAACCTGTACCTGATAGAGGGCCTACTGGAGCGAAAAAAAGTGAAGATGCGTGCTTCGTACCTTTTCCCCCCACACTGGGAGCAGATTCTACGTATCGACCTGCTGCTGCTGGCCAAGAAGCAGAGCAATTTCTACTACAACCTGCTAACACAAGACTGGGAGCAGCGCAAGCGCGTATTCTAGCTGCCCCGGTGGGCTATGTCGAGTCTTGGCTCCCCGGTACGAATGCGCTGGGGGGGCTAAACCGCAGGCGTGTAGTGGCTCGGCATGTGTTTTTGCACTTCCTGTAGCATGCGCCCAAACGCTGCCGCCGTACAGGGCACGTACGCATCGCTTGCCAGCATCAGGCCCACCGATAGCGGGTCGTTCACAAAGTCGAACCGATAGGTAGTGCGCCCTCGGGTATCGTACATGCACACAGCCAAATATTCGTAGTCATTCAGGATGGCGAAATAGCGGGTAGCTTGTCTGCTATGTCGGGCAAGGTAATATTGGGCATGTATCATGTTTAATTACCAGTCTGATGCCTGTTTGGGGGGCGGGGTGTACCTGGTTTGATTGTAAATGCCTAATTTACAATAGGAGGCTTATCCCGCAAAAAATACTTGTAGATACTTGAAAAAAACTAAGTGCTTCGGCATGGAAGATTGGAACGATATAGAAAACCGGGTTGCCCCCTATTTTGGCACACAGCCGCTAGCCCTGGCCACAGATAGGGCCGCGCTGCATGCGCTGTTGCAGCAGTGGATCTACCAGCTGCTAGACCAGCAACCCGAACAGCTGGCCCAGCTGATGTATCGGCTGGATGTGGCCGAACCTCTGTTTCAGGCGGCCCTGTATGCTAGCCAAGGCCTGCCAGAAGCGGCCAGCCGGGTGGCCGACCTGGTGATAGACCGCGAGCTACAGCGCCTGGCACTGCGCAGGCGATTTAGCTAGGGTTACGCACTACCTTACAAACTTGCGGATGCGCGAAATGCGCTTGTGTATGCCGCTCGCCTTGAAGCCCAGCTTCCAGGCTGTTTCGCCCTCGCGGGCGCTCTGCATCAGGTCTGTCACCGGGCCGGGGTAGCCCTCTGGCGCAGGGTCTAGCAGCCAGGGCTGGTGGATGTATGGGGTAGGCACCTGTGCCAGCTCGGGCACCCAGGTGCGTACATAGGCTCCTTCTGGGTCGTACTGCTCGCCCTGCTTCACTACATGGAAAAACCGGTAGCCCCGCCCGTCGTTGCCCACTCCGGCGGCATAGTTCCAGTTGCCGTAGTGGCTACAGGGGTCGTAGTCTATCAGCCAGCGCTCCATCCAGGCGGCACCCAGGCGCCAGTCCAGGTGCAGGTTCTTGGTGAAAAAGCTGGCCACCACCTGCCGTGCCCGGTTGCTTATCCAGCCGGTGGCCTTCAGCTCGCGCATGGCCGCATCTACCAGGGGGTAGCCGGTCTGGCCCGCTTGCCACAGGCGCAGGTGCACGGCATCTTCCTTCCAGGGTATGTCTATGTTCATAATTCCGGCGGGGCGGAACAGCCGGGGGCCAAACTTGGTGGCTACGGCCCGGAAGTATTCTCGCCACAGCAGCTCGAAGAATAGCCAGTAGGTGCTTTCGTTGCGGGTACGTGCCTGCTCATAGCGTCGCAGCTCGGTATACACCTGGCGTGGGCTCAGGCAGCCCTGGGCCAGCCAGGGGCTTAGCCGGCTGCTGAAGTGCTCACCCTGTAGGCCGTTGCGGGTTTCGCGGTAGGTGGCTATGGCATCGCTCTCCCACAGGTAGTGGTGCAGGCGTGCCTGTGCAGCGGTTTCGCCCCCGCTTACCGTGTTTGCCCGGGGTAGGCTGTGGGTGAGCATCTCCTCGGGCCACGCGCCGGTGTAGGCCAGCAGGTGGTGTGGCGCAAGCAGGGGGGTGCGGATAAGTGCGGCAGGCTCTACCCGCTGGCGAAACTGCTTGAACAGGTCGGGCACCTGGCTGGGCGGAAAGGGCAGATCGTCTAGCTGGTACAGGCTGTTTCCATCCCAGCTGTGCCAGGCCAGGCCCTGGCTGCGCAGCTGCTGCCGCAGGGTGTAGAAGGTGGCCGACTCATTGGGCGCGGGCTCGTAGTGGGTGTATACGGCTGTGGCCCCGGTGGCCTGCACCAGCCGGGGTATCAGCCTGCGGCTATCGCCCTTCAGGACGCGCAGTGGGGCACCCAGCTGCTGTAGGCGGTGCTGCAGCTCGGCCAGGCAGGCCTCCATCAGCTGGCGGCGGTGTGGGCCCAGCCGGGGCTGGCCCATCCATACACTCTCCCAGTCGTCTTCCCAGATGTAGACGGGCAGCAGGGGCAATCCCGTCTGGGCGGCGTGCCACAGGGCGGGGTGGTCTGCCACCCGCAGGTCATACCGGAACCATACGAGTACGCACATGGGTCTTTGTCTTTTTTCTTACCCTAGCGTACTACACTCCCGTTTGGTAGCTCGGCCGGGGCCTGCTCCTGCGGCTGCACGAAGCGCAGCTTGCCATCTGGCCCCTCGGCCATCAGCACCATGCCCTGGCTTTCTATCCCCTTCAGCTTGCGCGGTGCCAGGTTTAGCAGCACACTCACCCGCTGGCCCACTAGGTCCTCCGGCGCATAGTGCTCGGCTATGCCGCTCACCACGGTGCGCGTGTCCAGGCCAGTGTCCAGCGTCAGCTTCAGCAGGCGGTCTGCCTTGGGCACCCGCTCGGCGGCCGTAATGGTAGCTATGCGAATGTCCAGTTTCTCAAAGTCGGGGAAGGCCACCTCGGGTTTGGGTGCAGGCACGGGCGCAGCCATGGGCACCGCATCTTCTGGGGCTGATGTGGGGAGGGCCTGGGCGGCACTGGCAGCCAGGGCAGCCTCCAGTTTTTGCTGCTGCTCGGCTATGGTGCTGTCCTCTATCTTGGTGAAGAGTAGGGTAGGCTGGGGCAGCACGCGCCCGGCGGGCACTAGCTGCCAGGCATCCTGCTGGTGCAGCTGGGCCAGGCTAGGCACGGGGGTATCCAGCAGCAGGCCCAGCTGCTGTGCTGTGCCGGGCAGGAATGGTTCTGCATACACAGCCAGCTGGGCTACCAGCTGCGTGGCGGTGTACAGGATGGCCTGCACGGCGGCTTCATCGGTTTGTATCCGCTTCCAGGGTTCGGTATCAGCCAGGTATTTGTTGCCCGCGCGGGCCATGTTCATGAGGGTTGTAAGGGCATCGCGGAAGCGGAATTTCTCCAGGCTCTGTGCATACTGGGCCTGTTCGGCCTGCAGGGCCCTGTGCAGCTCGGCGCGCTCGGCCACATCGGCCTGGGTGGCGGGGCAGGGGGGCACCGTGCCGCCATAGTACTTTTGTATCAGCGTCAGCACACGGTTTACAAAGTTGCCCAGGATGGCCACCAACTCATTGTTGTTTCGGGCCTGGTAGTCCTTCCAGCTGAAGTCGTTGTCCTTGGTCTCGGGCATGGTGGCGGCCAGCACATAGCGCAGCACATCCACCTTGTCCGGGAATGCGGCCAGGTACTCATGCAGCCACACCGCATAGTTCCGGCTGGTGCTCATCTTATTGCCCTCCAGATTCAGAAACTCATTGGCCGGCACCTGGCTGGGCACAATGTAGCTACCCTCGTAGTGCAGCATGGCGGGGAAGATGAGGGTATGGAAGACAATGTTGTCTTTGCCAATAAAGTGCACCAGTTCCGTATCGGGGTCCTGCCAGTAGGGTTTCCAGGCATCGGGGGTTCCGCGTTTTTCGGCCCACTCGCGGCTGCTGCTTATGTAGCCAATGGGGGCATCAAACCACACATACAGCACCTTGCCCTCGGCCCCCTCCAGGGGTACGGGTATGCCCCAGTCCAGGTCGCGCGTTATGGCGCGGGGCTGCAGGCCAGCCTTCAGCCAGCTCTGGCACTGGCCATACACATTGGCTTTCCAGTGGTCTTGCTTCGCGTCTACATACCCCTGCAGCCATTCGGCCTGCATTTTGTCCAGGGGCAGAAACCAGTGGCGGGTGCTTCGCAGCTCGGGTGTGGCCCCGCTTAGGGTAGACTTGGGCCCGATCAGGTCGGTAGGGCTCAGGCTGCTGCCACAGTTTTCGCACTGGTCGCCATAGGCGCGGGGGTGGTGGCACACCGGGCACTCGCCGGTTACGTAGCGGTCGGGCAGGAAGATGCCCGCCTGGGGGTCGTAGAACTGTGCGCTCTCGTGTGCGTCTAGCAGGCCCCGTTCATGGAATGTGCGGAAAAAACCTGCTGCCGTTTCGTGGTGGATGGGCAGGCTGGTGCGGCTGTAGTTGTCGAAGCTGATGCCAAACTGCTGCAGGCTATCGCGGATAAGGGGGTGGTATTTGTCGATCACCTGCTGGGGGCTTAGGCCCTCCTGCCGGGCACGGATGGTAATGGCCACGCCATGCTCGTCGCTGCCACACACATACAGCACATCGCGCCCCATGCTACGCAGGTAGCGCACATAGATATCGGCAGGCAGGTAGGCCCCCACCAGGTGACCGATGTGGATGGGGCCATTGGCATAGGGCAGGGCCGAGGTAACCAGATAGCGACTGGGCGTGCGTTCCGGGATTTTGGTGTCCGCTTTATTCATCCCACAAATATAGGCTATGGAGGGTGGCATGACAGGCAACGAACAACTTTGGGGCGGCGCTGCCGCTTTCGCTCCCGTTCAGCGCCCAATTTGTACCGTTCGCGAACTAGCTATTGCCCCTTCGGACGTGCGGAAGTATATTTGGGGGTCAATCACTGCTTTCATGAGGATTAGCCCCCACCTCCCTCGGCTCTGCTTTCTGCTCATTGGCCTGCTGGCCTCTGCCTACCCCCAGTGCGTAAGCACCCTGGCGGGTAAGGCGGGAGAGGCCGGCTATACCGATGGCCCAGGGGCGGATGCCCGCTTTGGGCATCCCTCTGGTATTGCCCTGGATGCCGGGGGGAATATATACGTAGCGGACTATGGTACTCGCACCATTCGGAAAATGACCCCTGCAGGGGTAGTAAGTACCCTGGCAGGCAGTGCCTGGGAAGCGGGTAGCACCGACGGGAGCATCGCCGATGCCCGCTTTAGAGAACCTATCTTCCTGGAAGTGGATGCGGGGGGAAACCTGTATGTGGCCGACCAGGCTGATCATACGATTCGCAAAATAAGCCCGACCGGGCTAGTAAGCACCCTGGCAGGTAAAGCTGGGGTACCTGGCAGTACCGACGGCACAGGGGTCGATGCTCGTTTTCGAACACCCTCAGGCATAGCCGTGGATGCGATGGGTAACCTGTATGTGGCTGATAGGAATAATCACACCATTCGCAAGATTAGCCCAAGTGGGGTAGTGAGCACCCTGGCGGGCAAGACTGGGGAACCTGGCAGTAGCGACGGGAGGGGAACAGACGCTCGCTTTCATGGACCCATTTGTGTGGCTGTAGATGCTGTAGGAAATGTGTATGTGACAGAGGATTACAATGAGGTCATCCGCAAGATTAGCCCCGATGGGGTAGTGAGCACCCTGGCAGGCACCGACGGAAGCGTAGCCGATGCCCGATTCTGGGGTTCAGTGGGTGTGGACGTAGATGCACAGGGGAATGTATATGTGGCACACTATGGTGCCAATACCATCCGCAAGATTAGCCCCGATGGGGTAGTGAGCACCCTGGCGGGCAAGGCCTGGGAATCGGGCAGCACCGACGGAAGCACCACCGATGCGCGCTTCGATGGCCCCACCGATGTAGTGGTGGATGCAACGGGTATTATATATGTAGTTGATTATTTCAACTACACCATTCGCAAGATACTTCCCCCTCTCCCCCAGCCTAGCCTTGGCCCCGACCGCCCCTGGTGCCGCTGGACTGACCAGAGCGCCAACGACCCCGCCTATCCCCCCGCTGCCAGCAACCCCAGCCTGGCGGGCCCCGTGGGTAGCCTGCTCACCTACACGTGGTGGCGGAATGGCACCGAGCTGACCAGCCAGACGAGCCGCACCCTCGCCATTACCGACCCTGGCACCTATGTGCTGGAAGTAGGCAACGGCTGCAACCTGACCAGCAGAGACACCGTGACCCTTACCCGCTACGACGAAGTACAACCCTTCACCCTGGCCAGCCAGCAGGAACCCCAGCTATGCCCCGGCGAAACCCAAACCTGGGTAGGCCCCAGCGGCAGCTTTGCCTACACCTGGGAGTGGGCCCGCGCCCCCGACTTTAGCCAGGTGATTGCCACCACCCGGCAGATTGCCCTCACCCAGCCCGGCACCTACCGACTGACGGCCATCGACAGCTGCGGCAACTATTACCGCGACTCAGTTGTCATCACCCGGCAGGCAGACCCCAGCACCCTGAGCCTCAACCTGCCGCCCCTATACGACCGCTGCATCCAGCAGGGCCGCCCCCTGCAGGCCCCCGAAGCCCCCGGCCTTAGCTATCGCTGGACGGACGAAGACGGCAGCCTGCTGAGCGAGGAGCCCACCTACCTACCCCTGAGCGGCCA